>NZ_JBTIXF010000059.1:0-39673 GCF_055793945.1 Plantactinospora sp. A48
CTTCGGTTGCTCTCGCCCCGCAATCCACGGGGGGGGGCGTGGAGGTGTTTCTGGGTCGTCCCCGCGGACGCCCCGGCGGGACCCTCTGGGGGGGCGCCCCCCCCCCCCTGGCCCGGCGCGCCGGTGGTCGACGGCGCGCCGGTCAACCACGCCGGCCCGGGGAGGGAAAGGCCGGCGTGCGATCGGTCCGGTGCCGGGGCCGATCGCGGTCGAGTGACGCGATGGGGACCCGTCACACTCCGAACAGCGCCGATCGACTCGCGAACGTCACACGGAGAGTCGAGTCGGTTTCGGACTGTCCGGTACCGCGTGAGCCGCAAGGAAGGGCCCCTTGTTATCGCTTTTCGGATAGCAGGGGTCCCTTGTTAACGCGGCGAACAGCGAAGGGGTCTCTGTGGACGTCCGACCGCTACTCACACCGATCTCCGTGATCCGCCGGCCTGCCGAGGTGATCCTCCTCGGCCGAGCCGGTACCTGCTCCGGGCCGCCGAGGCCGACCGGCGGCAGTTGGCCGAGGCCGCTCCCCGGGAGGTCGTGACCGCGCCACCGGGAGGTCGTGACCGCGGCGGCGGGAGGTCGTGCCGCCGTCGGCCGCCCCGGCGAGATCGTGACCAGGTATTCATGATGACCCATTAGCCTCGGGATCCTTGAGCCACGATCCTGGGGAGGTTCGTCGTGGTGTGGATCCATCGGGTGACCGTCGCGCTGTCCGTGGTGGTGGCCTCGGCGGCGTTCTCCGGCGGGCCGGCCGAGGCCGCCGGGGCACCCCGGCTGGCCGACTTCAACCTGCGGCCGGCGTCCAACCAGGGTGCCCTGCTGGACCGGGTCCGGCAGCTCGACGCGCAGTTGCCGAAACTGGGCGTGCAGAACCTGCTGGCGCAGGCCAGCCGGCACGGCACCGCGACGCCGGGGCCGGGCGTCGCCTGCAATCCGAACGCGGTGGACGTGCGGGAACGCACCCTCGCGCCGGTCTACAGCTTCTGCTTCGACGCCGCCGACAGCGGCACGGGCGGCGGCCCCGTGGAGTGGACGCCGCAGGGCGTCACCACGGTCGCCGACGCGCAGGAGGACCAGTTCTGGGGCACCGCCCAGCCGCTGATCGTGAGCTGGTACGACGACGACTCCGAAGCCGTCAAGGGGGTCCGGGTCTCCTTCATCAACCCGGACACGGGCGACTACCAGCACGTACTGCTGGTGTACCCGACCATCAACAGCGCCGGCAACGCCAGCTACATGAGCCTGCGTACCCAGCAGGACTCGACCGGGAAGTCGCTGCACGCCGGCGGCATCGCCTGGTACGGCAACTACCTGTACGTGGCCGACACCCGACGCGGGTTCCGGGTGTTCGACCTGCGGTACATCTTCGATCTCCAGGCCGCCGGCAGCCTCGGCAACACCACGGACAAGACGAAGATCGGCCGGCAGGACGGGGTCTTCTACGGCCACGGCTACCGGTACGTGATGCCCGAGGTGGCGGCGTGGACCAGCGCGGGCGGCGAGGTGGCCGACCCCGGTGTGTGCAGCGGGACCGGGTCGGCGCACTTCTCGTACGTCGGGCTGGACCGCACCGGCACGGATCACCTGACCACCGGCGAATACTGCGACGGCAGCACCGAGGGCCGGGTGGCCAGTTGGCCGCTGGACGGCACCGGCCCGCTGCTGGGTGGGGACGGCAACTGGCAGGCGACCTCGGCCTTCCGGCTGCCGGTGTCGAACGTGCAGGGAGCCGTCTCGCACGGCGCCACCTGGTACCTCAACCGCAGCCACGGCACGGACGTTCCGGATCAGAACGACAACGGTGACCTGCTGCGGACGACCGCGCCCGGCACCTCCACGGGGGTGCTGAGCGGTTCGCCGAAGCGGGTCACCGCCGCCATCGGGCCGGAGGACCTGTCGTACTGGTCGGGCTTCCGCGGCTTCGGTGACGTGCTGTTCACCGTCACCGAGCATCCGGGCCAGCGGATGCTGTACGCCACCCCGGTCTCCGCCTTCGGCTGATCCGCCCGGACCGCACCGGTCCGGGCGCGCGGGACCACCGGCGCGTCCGGGTCGGCGCTGTTGACCGGGTACATCGACCATCGTAATGTTTCGATGAATCTCGGAAACTTTTTCGAAAGTTTCGGTGATCGCCGACTCCAGCGGAGGGAACGCACATGAAGCTGAGACGGTGGGCAGCCACCGCCGCGGTCGCCATCGCGACCGTCGCCGCGCTCAACACCATGCCCGCCACGGCGGGCCGACCGTACGACCCCACCGACCAGAGCCTGCGCAACCTGGGCCTGCGCCACAATCTGTACGTCGGGACCGCGGTCGACATGGCCGC
This sequence comes from Plantactinospora sp. A48, assembly GCF_055793945.1. Taxonomy (NCBI): domain Bacteria; kingdom Bacillati; phylum Actinomycetota; class Actinomycetes; order Micromonosporales; family Micromonosporaceae; genus Plantactinospora; species Plantactinospora sp. A48. Next base: position 2,324 of record NZ_JBTIXF010000059.1, read on the forward strand.
TCTGGACGATCCCGCCGATCCGGAGTACCGGCGGATAGTCGGTTCGGAGTTCTCCACGGTCACCGCCGAGAACGTGATGAAGTGGGAGAGCCTGGAACCGACCCGGGGCACCTACAACTGGGGTCCGGCCGACGAGCTGATCAGCTACGCCCGGCAACACGACCAGCGGGTCCGCGGCCATGTCCTGGTGTGGCAGAACCAGCTGCCCACCTGGCTGACCAGCGGCGTGGCCGACGGTTCGATCGACAAGGCCGAGCTACGGGACCTGCTGCGCAGACACATCACCGACGTGGTCACCCACTTCCGGGGCAGGATCTGGCAGTGGGACGTGGTCAACGAGGCGGTGAGCGACCCCTGGGACAGCCCGCCGACCCTGCACTACAAGGGCTTCTGGGCCGAACACCTCGGCCCCGACTACCTGGCCGACGCCTTCCGCTGGGCCCGGGCCGCCGACCCGAAGGCCCTGCTGTTCTACAACGACTACAACATCGAGGCGTTCGGTTCGGGTGACCCGGCCAACGACAAGACCCAGTTCGTGTACGACATGGCCAAGGGGCTGCTGGCCCGGGGCGTACCGATCGACGGCGTCGGCAGCCAGGGCCACCTGGGCACCCAGTACGGCAACTTCGACACCCTCCAGGTGGTCGCCGCGCTCAAGAAGTTCTCCGGCCTGGGGCTGGCGACGGCGTTCACCGAGGTCGACGTGCGCAGCGAGGTCACCGACGGGATGCCGGCCAACGAGATCAACCCCCGGTTGCAGGCGTCGGCCGCCAACTACCACGTCCTGCTCCAGGCCTGCCTGGCGGACCGGCACTGCCTGTCGTTCACGGTCTGGGGCTTCACCGACAAGCACTCGTGGGTCCCGGGCACCTTCAGCAACGAGGGCCTGGCCAACATCTACGACGAGAACTACCAGCCGAAGCGCGCGTACAACGTGCTGCGGGGCGATCTGATCTACGCCGGACCACCGTACGTACTGCCGCGCGTCTCGCACCGGCCGCACGGATAACACCCGACGCGGCCCGGGTCTGCGCGGTCCAGATCCGCGCGACCCGGGCCGGCGCGGACCTGGACAGCGCGGACCCGGGCCGGCGCGGACCTGGGCGGCGATCCGCCCGCGTCCGCCGGGGCGTGCCGTCGGGTGCCGAGGGCGTGTCGCCCACCGGAGCCGAAGGGCTGTTCTGGGTCCATGTCTCTGGGTCATGTTTATGCCCCAGAGACATGGACCCGAAAAAGGCTCACCGCTTCCGCGAGTCCGGGTCTACGGAGTCCGGGTTGAGGCGGACCGGGCTCACGCGGACCGGGTTGAGGCGGACCGGGTTCAGGCGGACCGGGTTCACACGGGATTCCAGCCGTCGCTGCCGGCCAGGTACCGCTGCGGGGTGTAGTTCGGGGCCTGCGCGTCACTGAGCTGCGGCCGGTTGCCGTTGACCCCCGCGCCGGCGCCCGTGTTGCGGTACTCCAGGAAGCGCGCGTTCTGCCACGGGTTACCGGACATGTCCATCCACGGCTGGGAGGTGTGGATGGTGGCGCTCAACGACGACTCCCGGAACAGCACCTGGGCGTTCGGTCCCCACGGCCGGCCAAGGTACGTGACGTTGTTCGCCGCTCCGGTGATCGTCGACCGGTAGATCAGGAAGCCGTACTGCTTCGCGGGGTCGGTCCGGGCGGCGGTGATCGGTCCCTGGCCCGAGGACCGCTTCTCGTAGATCGAGCAGGCGTTGAACACCGCCGTGCCGTCGCCGAAGATGAAGTCGACGGTTCCCTCGATGTACGAGTTCACGATGTACGACCGGGCCTTGGCGTTGACCAGGAAGGTGTCCTGGTCGCCGAGCAGCCGGACGTTGCGCAGGATGGCCCGGTCGGCGTTGAGGTTCAGCGCGACCGCCTGCGAGGAGCCCCGGTTCTCGTCGTAGTCGTTGGAGATCGAGAGGTTCTCGGCGATGAAGTTGGCTCCGTTGACGAACATGCTCGCGCTGTTGAACGTACCGGTGCTGGAGGCCGCGTTGTTGTAGACCAGCAGGGTGTTCGACGGCGCCGAGCCGAGGCCCTGGAGGGTGATGTTCGGCTTGTTGGCCGGGACCGTGACCACCTGCCGGTAGGTGCCGGGCTTGATGGTGATGACGACCCGCTGGCTGTTGTTCGCGGGGACGGCGTCGATGGCCGCCTGGACCGTGCGATACCTACCGGTGCCGTCGGCGGCCACCGTCGGCGTGCCGGTGGTCGGCGGTGCGCTGGTCGGCGGCGTACTGGTCGGCGGCGCCGTGGTGGGCGGCGCGCTGGTCGGTGGCGCGGTCGTCGGCGGTGCCGTGGTCGGCGGCGCGGTCGTGGGTGGCACGCTGGTCGGCGGTGCCGTGCTGGGGGTGACCGAGCCGGTGCAGGTGGCGCCGTTGAGCGTGAAGGTGGTGGGGCTCGGGTTGCTGCCGGTCCAGGTGCCGTTGAAGCCGATCTCGATCGTGGCGTTGCTGGCGATGGCGGCGTCATAGTCCACGTTGGTGGCAACGACGTCGCCGCTGGCCGGACTGGCCGTGAAACCCCAGGGCTGGGTGACGACCTGTCCCCCGTCCGGGAAGGTCCAGGCCAGGCGCCAGCCGTTGATGGCGTCCCCGAGGTTCGTGATCTTCATGTTCGCGGTGAACCCGCCGGTCCACTGACCGGTGACCGCATACACCACCTGGCAGCCCGCGGCGGCCTGCGCCGAGACGGACATCGCGACGGCTCCGACGCTGGCGAGAAGGGAGGCGGCGGCGACGCCGAGAACCGGCCTCCGCCAGCCGGTAAGGGCTTTCACGTGTTGCTCCTCTGCGGTCGAGGGTCCGGTGTGGGGGGGTCGTGTCACCCTACGCCAAAACGTTTAAGTATATCTATGCGCTACTCGGTCAGCACGGCGACGGACCGCGACGGGCCGGCCGCGGCCCTGTTCCCGGACCGCCGTGGACCAACGACCAGCAGGAGCAGCAGGCCGGCCGCGCACAACGCGGTCGAGGCGGCGTACGCCGACCGGTAACCGAAGTGCGCGGACAGGCCCAGCAGCGGGCCGGCCAGCATCGCGCCGATCGGGAACGTGTTGGTGAACAGGGTGGTGGCCCGGCCGGGATACCGGGGAAGCAGATCCTGCACGTACGAGATGCCCAACCCGGACACCGCGGCGATGAACAGCGCGTTGACGAGCTGAGCACCGCCCAGCACCCAGAGGTTGGGCGCGACCGTGGCGATCGCGTAGTAGAGCACGCCGCAGGCGGCGCCCACCAGGACCGGCAGACGCAGTCGGATCCGGGTGGTGAGCGCGCCGAGCCCCAGCATCAGCGGGATCTCCAAGGCCGCGCAGAGCCCGAGGATGAAGCCGGCGTCCGAGGCCTCACCCGACAGGTCCCGGTCGATGTACAGCGGAAGCGCCTGGGCACCGAGGGTCAGCGGGCACTGCAACATCGTGAAGGCGGCCACGATGGACAGCAGCCGCCACCGCGACACCGCCGGCCCGTCGTCGTCAGCGATCACGGGCGCGACACCGTCAGCGTCCCCGGTCGTGGGCTCGTCGGCATCGTCGGGTGCCGGCCTGCCGACCTCGGTCAACCCGAGCGTCGCCACCAGCGCCGACAGGGCGTACATCACGGCGGCCGTGCCGTAGACCAGCCGGAAGCCGCCGGTGTGCAGCAGGAACGCGGCCAGCGGTGGACCGGTCACCCAGGCGAGCGAGAAGACGGTCCGCATGGTGCTGATGCCCAGCGCGGCCCGGTCCGGGCTGTCCCGTTGGAGGACCTGGCGGGCGTAGGCGAAGCTCTGCGGAAACAGCGACCCGGCGAGCGCCGTCACGGTCGCCGCGAGCGCCAGCAGGAGCCAGTAGTCCCGCAGGAACGCGGTCACCCCGGCGCCCACCATGCCGGCCAGGGACGCGCCGATCAGCAGGTACCGGCGGATCGGCCACCGGTCGGACAGCCGCGCGATCACCGTGCCGAGCAGGACGCCCGACAGGGGCGCGACGACCAGGTACAGGGTGACCCGGGCAGGGTCGGCGTGCACCGCCGTGCTCAGGAACAGCGACAGGAACGGCATCACCATCGCCGTGGAGGTGCCGATCGCGAGGAACATCAGACCCAGCGGTGCGAGCGTGCGGCGCAGCGACGGGATGGCTGGAGTCATTCGTTTACTGTACCGCTAAAGATACTGGCCCTTGAGCCCCGCCGGTCGCCGTGGGATTCTTGGACGTCGATGATCTGCCGCGTGCGGGGCTGACGAGAAGGACCACGGTCATGAGTGACTTGAGCAGTTTCCGACAGCCCGCCGCCAGACCGGCCCCGGCGCGATCCGGGCGGCGTCGGTGGTCCGCCCTCGCCGCCGGAGTGCTGCTCGGCACGGCGGTCCTGACCGTGGTGAGTCCGCCGAGCGTGAGCGCGGCGACCGACCCGGTCACCGTGGTGGTGAACGCGAGGGCGGGGCTGGCCACCGTGCCCGACACCGCGCTGGGGATCAACCACGCGATCTGGGACACGAATCTGGGCACGGCCGAGACGTCCGACCTGCTGCGCTCCGCCGGGGTCCGGATGATGCGGTACCCGGGCGGATCGTACGGCGACATCTACCACTGGAAGACCCACACGGCGCCCGGTGGTTACGTCGCGCCGAACACCGACTTCGACACCTTCATGGCCGCGGTACGGCGGGTCGGCGCGCAACCGGTGATCATCGCGAACTACGGCACCGGCACCCCGGCCGAGGCCGCCGACTGGGTGCGGTACGCCAACGTGACGAAGGGGTACGGCGCCCGGTACTGGGCGGTCGGCAACGAGAACTACGGAAACGGGCTCTACGGCTCGGCGTGGGAGGCCGACGACCACTCCGACAAGAGCGCGACCCAGTACGCCAAGCTGGTCGTCGAGTACGCCGACGCGATGAAGGCGGTCGACCCGGCCATCAAGGTCGGCGCGGTGCTGACCATGCCGGCGAACTGGCCGGACGGGTTGAAGGCCGACGCCGATCCGGGGTCGTGGAACTCCACGGTCCTCTCGATCGCCGGGCCGAAGATCGACTTCGTGGACGTCCACTGGTACCCGGGCGGCAGCGCCGCCGAGTCGCTGGCCCGGACCAGCCACCTCAACGACGCGATGTACCTGCTGCGGCAGCAGCTCACCCGGTACGCCGGGCCGAGCGCCGGCCGGATCGGGATCAGTTTCACCGAACTGAACGTCGGTACCGGCCAGAACACCCAACCGGGCGCGCTGTTCCTGGCCGACGCCTACAGCGGGCTGCTGGAGAACGGGGTCTTCACGGCCCAGTGGTGGAACGCGCACAACGGCATCGGCACGGTGTCCACCGTGGCCGGTCAGACCGACTACGGCGACTTCGGGATGCTCTCCAGCGGCACCTGCACCTCCGACGGGTCGGTCTGCGAACCCCCGCTGAACACGCCGTTCGCGCCGTACCACGGGCTGGCCATGATGAACATCTTCGCCAAGCCCGGCAACCAGCTCATTGGCGCCGGCACCAGCAACCCACTGGTCGCCGCGCACGCGGCCCGGCGGAGCAACGGCGACCTGGCGGTGCTGCTGCTGAACAAGGACCCGGACAACGCCTACCCGGTCAGCATCGACTACGCCGGATACGCCCCGTCGACCGCCGCGCCCACGGTGTACACGTACACCAACGGCGCCACCGCCATCGCCGAGAGCCAGGACGGGGACGCGACCAGCCGGACCCTGCCGCCGTACTCGCTGACCACCCTGGTGCTGCACCCGGCCGGCGCGACCACCGGCGGGCCCGACACGCTGGGCCAGCCCCGGGCCTTCAACGTCACCGACCGGGAGGCCACCATCGAGTGGCCGGTGCCGCCGCCCGGCGCCGGCCTGCCGGCGAAGGTCGAGGTGTACCGGCAGAACGGCACCACCAGCGAGCAGCTCGGTGAGACGCCGAGTTCGTCGTTCACGATCCACAACCTCAACCCCGGCACCCGGTACACGGTGAACGTGCTGGCCCGGGACAACGCCGGGCGGGTCTCCTGGTCCTCGCCGCCGGTCACCTTCACCACCGGCAGCCCGGCGCAGAGTTCGTGCAGCGTCCGGTTCGCGGACACCAACGACTGGGGCAACGGCTACATCGGCGCCATCGACATCGTCAACAACGGCGACGCCCCGATCAACGGCTGGACCCTCACGTTCGGCTGGCCGACCGGCTGGCAGCAGGTGAGCAGCGGTTGGAGTGCCAACTTCGAGCAGGTCGGCAGGACCGTCAAGGTGACCAACACCGCCGACAACCGGCAGCTCGCCGCGAACGGCGGCAGCACCAGCGCGGGCTTCGTCGGCGCGTACAGCGGACCGAACGTGCTGCCCACCGTGTTCACCCTGAACGGCACGGTGTGCCACACCCAGTAGCCCAGCGGTGGCCCGCCATCGACGGAGAGGATCAGCGGGGTGCGGGGGCCAGGGAGGCCCACTCCCTGGCGAGCAGTTCGTACGAGGTGACCCGGTCGGCGTGCTCGTGGGTGATGGTGGTGACGAGCAGTTCGTCGGCGCCGGTGACGTCGCGCAGCACGCGCAGCCGCTCGGCGACCCGCTCCGGGGTGCCCACGAACTGGGTGTCCACCCGGTCGGCGACCAGTGCCCGGTCCTCGTCCGTCCACGGCAGCGCGGCGGCCTGTTCGGGGCTGGGAAACGGGATGGCGCCGCCACCGCCGCGGATGCTGCGTACCCAGGCTCCGTAGGGGCTGGCGAGCCGACGCGCCTCCGGGTCGGTCCGGGCGACGACCACGTCGGCCGACACCAGCAGGTACGGCCGGGCCAGCACCGCCGATGGCCGGAACGCGGCCCGGTACGCCTCGGCCGCCTCCAGCACGGTGGCCGGGCTGACGTGGTAGTTGGCCGCGAACGGCAGGCCGAGCGCGCCGGCGAGTTGGGCGCTCTCGCCGCCGCTGCTGCCGAGCAGCCAGACGTCTACGTCGGCGCCCTCGCCGGGCACGGCGTGCGCGTCCAGGCCGTCGGCGTCGCGGTAGTCGCCCCGGATCAGCGCGAGGATGTCGGCCACCTGGTCGGCGAACCGCGGCGGTTGCCCGCCGGGCTGGTACAGCAGCGCGGTGGCCAGAGCGAACCGGGGCGAACCGACCAGCTTCGCGAACGAGAAGGGTGGCGGGATCAGCAACCCGTCCACCACCCGTGACTCAGCCGGCGACCCGGCCGGCGACCCGGCCGGCGGCTCAGCCGGCCCCGCGATCGACGGCACGCCCGACGGCACGGCCGGTGAGTCAGCCGGTGGCGCGACCGAAGACTCCGCCGGTGGCTCGGCAGGTTGGGCGGCGATCTCGGCCCGACGCTGGCCGGAGCGGCCCAGGCCCAGGTCGATGCGGCCGGGGTACAGGGCGGCCAGGGTCCCGAACTCCTCGACCACCGACAGCGCGGTCCGGTGCCCGAGCTGGACCGCCCCGGAGCCGACCCGGATCCGCCCGGTGGCGGCGGCCACCTGCCCGATCAGCAGGGCCGGCGCGGAGCTGGCCACCCCGCTGGCCAGGTGGTGCTCGGCCAGCCAGTACCGGTGGTAGCCGGCCTGCTCGGCCCGGCGGGCCAGGTCGATCGTGTTGCGCAGGGCGTCGGCGACGGTCCCACCGGCGGACAGCGGCGACAGGTCGAGGATGGACAGCGGGGTCGGAGCCATGGCGGGTCCCGTCTCTGGTCGGGCCGGCACGGACGCCGGCGAGGGCTGATCGGGCCGGCACGGACACCGGCGGCGGTCGGTCAAGTCCGGCGCGCTGGTCAGGCCGGGGCGGCGGGTGGGGCGAAGGGGCGGCTCGGGATCTCCCGGCGCAGCACGGGGGCCACCTCGGCCTGGAACAGTTCGAGGCTCTCCCGGTGCTGCTTGTCGGTCAGCCCGTCGGGGTCGGCGTGCAGGTGGATCACCTCGTGGCCGAACTCCGCGTGGTAGCGCAGGACCTTGTCGATGATCTGCTGCGGGCTGCCGACCAGGTTGGAGCTGCGTTCGATGGCGTCCTCCAGGGTCGGGAAGACCGGTCGCAGGCCGAGCCGGCGGAACGCGGCCAGCCGCGCGTCGAAGATCGGCCGGTACGTCGCGATCGCCTCCTGCGAGGTACGCGCCGCGTAGAAGCCCGCGGTGCCGGCCCCGACCAGCGCGTCCGCCGGGTCGTGCCCGTAGTGGGCCCAGCGTTCCCGGTAGTGGCGGACGAGTTCGGCGTACGGCTCGATCGGGTTGGTGACGTTGGCCGAGAAGATCGGGTCGCCGTACCGCGCCGCCAGGTCCACCGAGTCCCGGCTGGTGGCGCTGCCGTGCCAGATCCGGATGGGCTGTTGCAGGGGCCGCGGCCAGGTCTCCGCGTCGGTCAGCGACGGCCGGTACCGGCCGGACCAGGTGACCCGGTCCTCGCGCCAGAGCCGCCGGAACAGCTCGTAGCCCTCCCGGTTGCGGTCCCACTGGTCCTCGGCGGTGACGTGGAAGAGCTGCGCCTGCGCGGCGCCGTTGCCCTTGCCGATGATCAGTTCGAGGCGTCCGTCGGAGAGGTGGTCCAGGGTGGCGTAGTCCTCGAAGGCCCGCACCGGGTCGAGCAGGCTGAGCGTGGTGACGGCGGTGAACAGCCGGATCCGGGTCGTCTTCGCGGCGATGTGGCTGAGCACGACAGGCGGCGCCGAGGAGATGAACGGCCGCTCGTGCCGCTCGCCGACCCCGAAGCCGTCGAACCCCAGCTCCTCGGCCAGCACGGCGGTGTCCACCACCTCCCGGAACCGCTCGGTGGTGCTCTTCCGCAGCCCGGTGACCGGGTCGGGCAGGTGGGTGATCAGGGTGATCAGCAGGAACTTCACGCGGCCACCTCGCGGACCGGACGGGCGGCGGCGAGGCCCAGGTGCTCCCGCAGCGTCGTGCCGGTGTAGCGATCCCGGAAGACGCCGCGGTCCTGCAACAGCGGGACGACCCGGTCGACGAATTCGTCGAGCCCGCCCGGGGTCAGGTGCGGCACCAGGATGAACCCGTCGGCCGCGTCGGACTGCACGAAGTGGTTCATCCGCTCGGCGACCCGCTCGGGCGTGCCCACGAAGGACTGCCGGCCGGTCACCTCGATGATCAGGTCGCGGATGCCCAGGCCCTTCTCCTCGGCCAGCGTCCGCCACCGTCGGGCGGTGCCGACCCGGTCGGCGTACCTGCCGGCCCGGCCCAGGCTGATCTGCTCGTCGGAGGTGTCCGGGTCCTCGGCCGGCAGCGGTCCCTCCGGGTCGTACCCGGACAGGTCCCGGTTCCACAGCTGTTCCAGCATCAGGAGCGCGGTCTGCGGGCTGACCTGCTGGCGCCGGATGTGGTGGGCGTGCTCCTGCGCCTCGGCGTCGGTGTCGCCGAGCACGAAGGTGACCCCGGGGATGATCTTCAGGTCGTCGGCGGTCCGCCCGTACCGGGCCAGCCGGCCCTTGACGTCGCGGTAGAAGTCCTGCCCGTCCTCCAGGGTGCCGTGCCGGGAGAAGATCGCGTCGGCGCTGGCCGCCGCGAACTCGCGCCCGTCGTCCGAGTCCCCGGCCTGGAGGATCACCGGGTGCAGTTGCGGGGGGCGTGGCACGGTGAAGTGCCCGGCGATGTCGAACTGCGGACCGTGGTGGGCGAAGGCGCCCGGGTCGGCCGTCGCGACGTACCGGCCGCCGTCCCGGTCGCCGACCAGGGGGTCCGCCGGCCACGATTCCCACAGCTCCCGGGCGGTACGGACGAACTCGGCGGCCCGCTCGTAGCGCAGTTCCCGGTCCAGGTAGCCGCCGCGCCGGAAGTTCTCCCCGGTGAACGCGTCGGAGGTGGTGACCACGTTCCAGCCGGCCCGCCCGGCGCTGAGCTGGTCCAGGGTGGCGAGCTGCCGGGCCAGCTCGTACGGTTCGCGGAACGTCGCGTTGAGCGTGCCGACCAGCCCGAGCCGGGTGGTGACGGCGGCCAGCGCGGCCAGCACGGTCAGGGTGTCCGGCCGGCCCACCACGTCCAGGTCGTGGATCCGACCCCGCTGCTCGCGTAGCCGCAGCCCCTCGGCGAGGAAGAAGAAGTCGAACAGTCCCCGTTCGGCGGTCCGGGCCAGGTGGACGAACGAGGCGAAGTCGATGTGGCTGCCGGCGGCCGGGTCGCTCCACACGGTCGTGTTGTTCACGCCGGGGAAGTGCGCGGCGAGGATGATCTGCTTGGGCACGGCGGTCTCCAGACGTCAGTCGGCCGCCGTGGCGGCGTACCGGTTGGCCGGGCGGGGCAGGCCGAGCAGGTCGCGCAGCGTCCCGGCGGGGTAGCCCGCGCGGAACAGGCCCCGGTCCCGCAGGGCCGGCACCAGCGCGCGGGTGATCGCGGTGAGGTCGTCGGGCAGCACGGCCGGGCGGAGCCGGAATCCGTCCAGTCCGGCCCGGTGCCACTCGGCGAGCAGGTCGGCCAGCTGGTCCGGCGTACCGCTGAAGACGGCCGCGTCCGAGGTGAACTCGGCGCCGGCCAGCTCGTCCAGCCGGGACCGCCGGCGCCGGGCCTCGGCGGCTGTCCCGTCGAGCAGGACCACCAGGTCGGCGAGGATCCGCAGCGGTGGTCCGGCCCGGCCCACGGTCTCCTCGGCGGCCCGGACCTCGGTGACGATCCGGGTGGCGTGGCCGGCGTCGGTGGGGGTGACGAAGACGATGTCGGCGTGCCGGGCAGCGAACCCGTACGGCGTCGACGAGTGGGCGAGCACGGCGACCACCGGCTGCCCCTGGGGTGGCCGGGGCACTATGGACGGTCCCTTCACCGAGAACCACCGACCGGTGAAGTCGACGTAGTGCAACCGGTCCCGGTCGATGAACCGCCCGGTCGCCACGTCCCGGATCACCGCGTCGTCCTGCCAGCTGTCCCACAGCCGCCGGACCACGTCCACCGCGTCCGCCGCCTCGGCGAAGAGGTCACCGACCAGGCGTACGGTTCCGGGTTCGTCGAGGCGGGCCGGGTCCAGCGGCGGGATGTCCCGGCGGCCGAAGTGCCGCGCCTCGGACCGGTGGGCGGACACCCGGGGCTGCCAGCCGGCCCGGCCGGCGCTGACGTGGTCGAGGGTGGCCACGGCGTTGGAGACGTGGAACGGCTCGGTGTGCGTGACGCTCACGGTCGGCACGAGTCCGATGTGCCGGGTCAGCGGTGCGATCCGGGCGGCCACCAGCAGGGCGTCGAGCCGGCCCCGGACCTGGTCGGTGCGGCCGTCCGGTCCGTCGGGCCGGGAGGATTGCAGGTCGAGGCGGTCCTCCAGGCTGATCAGGTCCAGCGCGGCCCGCTCGGCCTCGCCGGCCAGCTCCGTCCACCACTGGGCGGTGAACGGAGCGGCGGCGGCCGCCCGGGACAGCCGCCAGGCGGCCGGGTGCCAGCCGAGGCCGTCGAGGGCCACGGCGAGGTGCAGGGACGGGTCCGGCATGGTCTTTCCTCCTACGGTCGACCGACGACGAGGGGCGGCAGCGCGTCCAGCAGCGACCGGGTGTAGTCGTGTCGGGGACGGGCGAAGACGTCGCCGACCGGACCCTGCTCGACCACCGCGCCGTCCCGCATCACCAGCACCCGGTCGGCGAGGTGCTGCACCACGCCCAGGTCGTGGGAGATGAACAGCAGCGCGGTGCCGTCGGCGGCCCGCAGGTCGGCCAGCAGGTCCAGCACCTGGGCCTGGACGGAGACGTCCAGGGCGGAGACCGGTTCGTCGCAGACGATCAGGCTGGGTCGCGGGGCGAGCGCGCGGGCGATGGCGACCCGCTGCCGCTGCCCGCCGGACAGCGCCCGGGGGTGCCGGTCGAGCAGGTGCGGTCCGAGGCCGACCCGGCGCAGCAGTTCGACGACCCGGTCCCGGCGCTCGGCCCGGGTGGTGTCGCGGTCGACGTTCTCGGCGACCACCCGGCCCACGGTGTACCGGGGGTCGAAGGAGCCGAGCGGGTCCTGGGAGATGACCTGGAGGTGGCGCCGGGCCGCCCGGCGGAGCCGCTCCGGCGTCCCCGACCAGGGCTTCCGGTCGAAGACGACCGCGCCCTCGTCCGGGGCGAGGAGTCCGGCGACGATCCGGGCCACCGTGGTCTTGCCGGACCCGGACTCCCCCACCAGCCCGAGGGTCTCGCCCCGGGCGATGCTGAAGGAGACGTCCCGGACGACCGGGTGTCCGCCGTACCGCTTGCCGAGGCCGGTCGCCACGAGCACGGTGTCCCCGGGGCGGACCTCGGGTCGGCTGGGCAGCGGCGGCCGGGCCAGCACCGGTCCGGCGCAACCCTCGCGCAGCCGTTCCGGCGTGCCGAGCCGGCGTCCCCGCGAGGACGCGGACGGTACGGCGTCGAGCAGCCGGCGGGTGTACGGGTGTTCCGGTGCCCGCAGCAGCCGGTCGGTGCGGCCCTGTTCGACGATCACGCCGTCGCGCATCACCAGCACCCGGTCGGCGAGCTGCCCGACGACCGCCAGGTCGTGGCTGATCAGCAGCAGGCCCAGCCCGGCGGCCCGGCGCTCGCCGAGCAGCCGCAGGATCTGCGCCTGCACCGTCACGTCCAGCGCGGTGGTGGGCTCGTCGGCGATCAGCAGGGCCGGTTCGCCGGCGATGGCGGAGGCGATGAGCGCGCGCTGGCGCAGCCCGCCGGAGAGCTGGTGCGGGTGCTGTCGGGCCCGGCGGGCCGGTTCCGGCACGTGTACCCGGTCGAGCAGGTCGGTGACCCGGCCGGCCCGGTCCCGGCGGGTGCCGATGCGGTGTGTGCCGAGCACCTCGCCGATCTCGGCGCCGACCGTGCGCAACGGGTCGAGCGAGACCAGGGCGTCCTGCAGGACCAGCCCGACCTGCCGGCCGCGCAGCCGCCGCCAGTCCCCCGGCCCGTACCCTCGGACGTCCTGACCGGCCAGGTCGAGCCGGGTGGCCCGGACCCGCGCGCCCCGACCGGCGAGGCCGACCAGGGTACGGGCCGTGACGCTCTTGCCCGATCCGGACTCCCCGACCACCGCCACGCACTCGCCGGGGCCGACGGTGAGGCTCACCCCGCGTACCGCCGGCACCGCACCGGCCGGGGTGTCGAAGGTGACGTGCAGGTCCTCGACCTCGACCAGCGGCGCCGTCACGACTGCCGTCCGTCGAACCGGGCCTGCCAGTGCCGGCCGAGGACAGTCAGCGACACCACGGTCAGCGTGACGGCCACGCCGGGCAGGAGGCTGATCCACCAGGCCACCTGCAGGTAGTTGCGACCCTCGGAGAGCATCGCGCCCCACTCGGGCGAGGGCGGTTGCGGCCCGAGACCGAGGAAGCTGAGCCCGGAGGCGGTCAGGATGGCCTCACCCAGCCCGATCACGGCGAGCACCGGGACCGGTCCGACCACGTTGGGCAGGATGTGCCGCAGCACCAGCCGAGGTCGGGACAGGCCGAAGGTGACGGCCTGTTCGACGTATCCGGCCCGGCGGACCAGCAGGGTCTGTCCGCGTACCACCCGGGCGTGGTGGGGCAGGGTCGCGATGCCGATGGCCACGATCAGGCTGGCCGTCCCGGGGCCGGCCACGGCGATCAGCAGCAGCGCCAACAGCAGCAGCGGGAACGCCGACAGGGCGTCGAAGGACCGGCTGAGCGCCTCGTCGGCGATCCGGTGGGCGAGCCCGGCGAGCAGCCCGAGCAGCACTCCGGCGGTCACCGCGATGGCGGTGGCGGCCACGCCGATGGCCAGCGAGTGCCCGGCGCCGTGCACCACCCGGGTCCAGACGTCCCGGCCGAGGTGGTCGGTGCCCAGCCAGTGCCCGGCACCGGGCGGGGTGAGCACCACGAGGGGGTCGGCGGCCAGCGGGTCGCCGGGGGCCAGCAGCGCCGGCCGCAGCGCGGCCACGACCAGCAGCGACAGGTACGCCCCGGCGGCCAGCGGCCCGGGGCGGAGCCGACGGGGACGCCGGACGACGGCCGGGACGCCCTCGCCGGCCAACGGGTCGAGGGTGCCGGCGGACGCGCCGCCCAGGGTCACCGTCATGTCAGCTCCTCCGCAGGCGTGGGTCGACGAGCAGGTACGCGAGGTCGGCCGCGGTGTTGACCACCACGTACACCACGGCGGACAGGGTCACAACGGCCAGCACCACCGGGATGTCCTTGCTGGTCACCGCCGCGAGGGTGACCTGGCCGAGGCCCGGCCGGCCGAAGACCTGCTCGACGATGACGGCACCGCCGAGCAGGATCCCGAACAGCCAGCCGGCGAGGGTGACCGCCGGCAGCAGCGCGTGCCGCAGCGCGTGGCGCAGCAGCACCATCCGGTCCCGCACCCCGCGGGCGCGGGCGGTGAGCACGAACGGTTCGTCCAGGGCCCGGTCGAGGCCGTCCCGCAGGACCTGGGCGAGCAGCCCGGCGACCGGGAGGGCCAGGGTGACCGCCGGCAGCGCCAGGGCCGCCACGCCCTGATCGCCGGCGACCGGGAACAGGCCCAGCCGGAAGGAGAACAGGGTGAGCAGCACGATGCCGGTGAGGAAGGACGGGGTGGACACCAGCAGCAGTTCCGTGCCGGAACTGAGCCGGCGCAGCCACGGCCGGCGGTCCCCGGCGGTGGCCAGGGCGATGACCAGGGCGAGCAGCACCCCCAGCCCGGCCGCCGCCACGGCGAGGGTCACGGTCGGGGCGAGCTGTTCGCCGATCACGTCGGCGACGGGCCGGTGCAGCAGGTAGGAGCGGCCGAGGTCACCCTGGGCGAGCCGAAGCAGGTAGTCGAGGTACCGGAGGACGGCCGGACGGTCCAGGCCCCACTCGGCGATGATCTCGGAGCGGATCTGCGGGGTGTCGGCGCCGTCGCCGACGATGGCGTCCACGGTGTCGCCCGGCGCGGCGAGCAGGGCCAGGTACGCGGCCGTGGCGGCGGCCCACAGCACCACCAGCCCGGTGCCGATCCGGCGGGCCACGGCGCGCAGTCGCGGATGGCCCATCTCAGTTGCCGATCCACAGGTCGTACGCGCTGGCGGGTACCCCCGCGGTGGGTTCGAAGCGCACCCCGCCGACGCCGCTGCTGGCGGCGATCTGGTCGGCCGGGGCGTACAGCGGCAGCAGCAGGGCCTGCTCGCCGACCACCCGCCGTTGCAGGTCGGCGTAGATCGAGACCCGCCTGCCGGGGTCGGCGGTGGCCTGGCCCGCATCGAGCAGCCGGTCGACCCCGGGGTCGTTCACCCTGGTCCGGTTGATCCCGCCGGCGGAGTGCAGCAGCAGGTTCAGTGCGGCTCCGGCGTCGGTGTCGGCGCGGGAGTTGTCGAAGACCTCGTACTGGTTGGTGTCGAACGCCTGCTGGGCGGTGCCCTGGTCGACGAGCGAGACCTTGAGGTCGATGCCGGCGCTGCGCCGGACCGCGGCCTGTACGGCCTGGGCCAGGATGTCGCGACGGTCCCGGACGTACGGCGCGGCCTGCACCAGGCGGACGGTGAGCCGCCGGCCGTCCCTGACCCGGTATCCGTCGGCGTCCCGCCGGTCCCAGCCGGCCTGGTCGAGCAGGGCGTTGGCCCGGGCGGTGTCGCCGCCGTAGCCGCCCTCCAGGCGCCTGTCGTAGAGCGGGCTGGACGGGCTGACCACGCTCCAGGCCCGGGTGGCGGTGTCCCGGTAGACGGATCTGAGCACGGTGTCCACGTCCACCGCCTCCCGGAACGCCTGCCGGACCCGCAGGTCGTCGAAGGGGGCGTGGGAGACGTTGAAGTAGTACGAGTAGGCCGAGCCGGAGTTGAGCTGGCGGGTCAGCCGCAGTTTCGGGTTCGCGGTGATCAGCGGCTGGTCGGTCGCCGGGACACCCTCGATGAGCTGCACCTGACCCGAGGTGAGCGCGCCGATCCGGACCGCCGACTCCTTCAGGAAGCGGTAGGTGATCCCGTCGAGGTACGCGGGGCCGGTGTGGGTGGCTTCGGGTGGTGCCCACCGGTAGCCGGGGTTGCGCCTGAAGTGCAGTTCCTGGCCGGGTACGTAGCGGTCCAGGATGAACGGTCCGGTGCCGGCGAGGTCGACGCCGCCCGCCTTGAGGTTCCGCGCCTCGCGCAGCGATCTCGGGGAGACCTGCGCGCCCTGCGGGGAGGCGAGGAAGTCGAGGATGAGCACGTCGGGGGCGGTGAGGGTGAGCCGTACCGTGTGGGGGTCGGCCACCTCGACGGCCTTGAGGTTGCGCAACTGCACGGCGGCGACGGTCGGGGCGTACCCGGGTTCGCGGAGTTTGTCGAAGTTGGCCTTGACCGCCGCGGCGTCGAACGGCGTGCCGTCGGCGAAGGCCACCCCGTCGCGCAGCCGCAGGGTGTACGTCAGGCCGTCCGGTGTGGTCTGCCAACCGGTCGCCAGCCACGGCACCAGCCGGCCGTGTTCGTCGTAGCCGAGCAGGGATTCGAAGGTGTTCCAGACCAGCAGCCGCGCCTTGGCCTGGGCGTACTGGTGGGGGTTCAGGGTGATGGGTTCGGTCTCGACGGCGAAGGTGAGTTCGCCCCCGGATCGGGGCTGGCCGGCCGGTCCGGCGGCCGGGGCGGCCGCGGTGGAGCAGCCCGCCACGACGGCGGTCAGGGCGGCCAGCGCGGCGACGGCGAGGGCACGGGTACGACTACGGGCACGACTACGGTGCGCGGACATGATGGCGCTCCTGTCCAGGAGGGTGACGTCGGTACGGCGACCCGCCGGCTGCCCTCGGGGCGGCCGGTGGATGCGTCGACGGTGCGAATGGGCGGCGAGCGGCTGGACGGCGAGCGGCTCGGCGGTGAGCCCCACCTCGGCGGGCCGGTGCGGTGCGGGCGCGAACCCGGTGGGCCGGCGCGGATGCGAGTGTGGATCCGGCGAGCCGGAGCGGCGCGGGTGCCGATTCGGCGGACCGGCGCGGTGTCGCGGGGGCGGCGTCACCGGTGATGACGTCGCGGGCTCGGCGTTGCCGGGTGGATGCCGGGTCAGCGCGGACAGGAGCTCGACCACACTCGACCGAAGTCGATGTGGCCGCGAATGATCAACCGCAGTTCGCTGGACATGAGCGGGTTCACCCCCCGCTGCTCGGGACGGGGCTCATCGGGACCTCCGGGATCATCGGACGAGGTCGTGGACGAGGACCGTGACCAGCCAGAGGGCGAGGATGACGTCGACCACGATGCCGCCCGGTGACACCCGGCCAGGACTGCCCACGGTGGCCTGCCGGGTGACCGGTTCGGCGAGACCCAGGAAACCCAGCACGTGAGACCACATCCGGAACGACGGGGTGGGTGCGGACGAGGACGACGGTTCGCTGCCCAGGCGGAGTGGGATCCAAGCCATGCGAGAAAGTTTCCTACTTATCTGATAGGAATTCAAGAGTATCTCGCAACCGTCCCGCCATTCGGCCGATCTTCGAAAGTTTCGGAAACTGTCGGGCCCGATCCTCCTTTCGATCCGGTGTCGCGGGCGAACGATCCGGCGTTTCCGATAAGCCTCCACCGGCCCTACCTGCGAAGACGCACCCGGGGCGAATTCGGCGGACGGACCATGATTTCGGTGCCTTTCGAGGCAAGTTGACAAACTAACAACAGGGGCCGATACTTTCGCCAGCGCGAGACCTCGACCATCGTCGATGCGATATACCACGATCCGGGTCCACCGATCGCTGCCCGCATTACCGATCGGCGCCCGGCCACGTGGCCGACACACCGCGCGGCCGGTCCCGCTGGCCGTCGACATCCCCGCTGGTCGTGTCCCGCCGGCCGTCGGCCGGCCCCCGCACGAGAAGGAAGCACGCAGATGAACGATGCAAGCACCAGACCGACAGGCCGCAGACGCGGCCGTACCCGGCTGTTCCTCGGCGCCGCCTGTGCCGTCGCACTGGCCGTGACCACCACGGTGCTGCCCGGCACCGCCAGCGCCGACACCACCGTCACCACGAACCAGACCGGAACGAACAACGGGTACTTCTTCTCGTTCTGGAAGGACAGTGGCAACGTCAGCATGACCATGGGCTCCGGTGGTCAGTACAGCACCTCCTGGAGCAACATGAACAACTTCGTCGCCGGCAAGGGCTGGATGCCCGGCGCACGCCGGACGGTGAACTACTCGGGCAGCTTCAACCCGAACGGCAACGCGTACCTGGCGCTCTACGGGTGGACGCGGAACCCGCTTGTCGAGTACTACATCCTCGACAACTGGGGCACCTACCGGCCCAGCGGGTCGTACAAGGGCACGGTGACCACCGACGGCGGCACCTACGACATCTACGAGACCACCCGCTACAACGCCCCGT
The DNA here is from genome assembly GCF_055793945.1 of Plantactinospora sp. A48. Classification (NCBI taxonomy): domain Bacteria; kingdom Bacillati; phylum Actinomycetota; class Actinomycetes; order Micromonosporales; family Micromonosporaceae; genus Plantactinospora; species Plantactinospora sp. A48. The sequence goes on from NZ_JBTIXF010000059.1 coordinate 20,461, forward strand.
CCATCGAGGGCAACAACTCGACGTTCAACCAGTACTGGAGCATCCGGCAGCAGAAGAAGACCGGTGGCACCATCACCACCGGCAACCACTTCGACGCCTGGGCCCGCTACGGCATGAACCTGGGCAACTTCGACTACCAGATCATGGCCACCGAGGGTTACCAGAGCAGCGGAAGCTCGAACATCACGGTGGGCAGCACCACGCCGCCGACCAGCGCGCCGCCCACCAGCGCGCCGCCGACCAGCGCACCGCCCACGAGTGCGCCGCCGACCAACCCGGGCGGTTCCGGCTGTACCGCCACCTACTCGGTGGTCAACAAGTGGACGGGCGGCTTCCAGGCCAATGTGACCGTGACCGCCGGAAGCTCGGCCGTCAACGGCTGGAGCACCCGGCTCACCCTGCCGAGTGGACAGTCCATCAGCAGCCTGTGGAACGGCGTCAACACCGGGACCAGCGGAGCGGTGACGGTCAAGAACGCCGCCTACAACGGGAGCCTGGCGCCCGGCACCTCGACCACGTTCGGCTACACCGGCAACGGCGACGGCTCGATGACGCCCAGCAACATCAGCTGCACCAGTCCCTGATTCCGCACCGAGCAGCCCGGCGGCTGCCGTCCCGACCGCGATGATCGCGATCCGGGAGGAAGCCGGCCGGGGCTGAGCCGGGGCCGTATGGACCGCGCGGGCGTCCGTATGGCCCCGGCGCGCTGCCTGGCGGACGCGGCGACGGCGGCTCCGGCCCGGCTCGACAGCGCCGGGATGACGGTCCCGACCCTCCCGACGGTACGGCGGCGCCGGCCCGGCTCCCGGAACCCCGCGGTGACGGGGATCGGTAACCGGGCCGGCTTCGGGACGGCTCAGCAGCCCTGACGTCCGCTGTTGATGTAGTACAGACTGCCCTGCCAGTCGATGTAGCCCTCGGCATCGACGCAGTAGTTCGCGGTGCCGGTGACTCCGCGCGGTCCCGCGTAGTAGGTGTAGTTGCCGGAGTCGGCGCTGGAACTGGCCGCGACCGTGCACGGCTGCCCCTCACCGGACTGCTCGGTGCAGCGATACGTGCGCACATAGGTCGGTGCGGCTACGCCGTACGCGGCACCCTTGTGATAGAAGCACGCGCTGTTCGTGCCGCCGTTCGTGCTGTTGTAGTAGATCGTCAACTCCCCCGGCCCGTACGACTTGTCGTAGGTGATGGTGCCCGAGCACGAGACGGCGGCCTGCGAGGGCGACCCGGTGCCGAGGACGAACAGACCGCTCATGGTCACCAGGGCCATCAGCAGCGCGGGAATCCTGCGAGCGTGACGCAAGACCTGCTCCCTTCGGTGCGATTGTCGGGACGAGCCGGCGCCGGCGGGCTCTGCGTCGGCGCGTCCGCCGACACCGACAAACCTGCCAGCCGTCGCGGTGAACGTCGTTGGCGAGCGGTACACAGTCGATTGGCCCCGCGTCCACTCGCCGGTCGCGCTGCCGGTTCGGGGTGAGACGGAGGTAACTGTCGCCCATCGGACGGCTGTCTCGCCCCACCCGGCCGGGGTTGCCATGCTCGACCCGAAAAGGGTGCTATCCCGCAAAAGTGATCGGATCAGCATCGGGGGATCCGCTGATGATCGATGCCGCGACCTTCCATGGCGACGCCTTCCCCGCCGACGAACGGTTTGCCCGGTGGAGTACCTGCATGTGCAAGCTGACGGCTCCGATGGAGATCACCAGCGAGTACGCGGACGACTTCCGGGCGCACACCCGCCTGCTGCGGCTCGGCGCGGTTCACGTCCGGTCAGCGGTGATCCCGCCGACCCGGTTCAGGCGGACCCCGAAACTGGTCCGGCAGGAAGCGCCGGAGACCTACCACGCCTCGCTCATCCTCGACGGGGCGGTTGACGTCGCGCAGTCCGGCACCCGCGACCGGCACCCGGCCCGGAGCCTCTATCTCGTGGATCTGGCGCGTCCCTTCGAGGTCCGGCCCGGCGACGACCGGCGGCTGCGGGAGATCGCGGTCGAGATCCCCAAGACCCTGCTGCCGCTGCCCCACCGTGAGGTCGACCGGCTCCTGGCCCGCCGGCTGCCCACCACGAACGGCGTCGCCGCGCTGATGGTCGGCTTCCTCACCGGGGTGGCCACGGGCAGCAACAGCTACCGGTCCGCCGACGGTCCACGCCTGGGAACCGTCCTGATCGATCTGCTCGCCGCGCTGCTCGCGCACACCCTTGAGGCCGAGCGGGTGCTGCCACCGGAAACCCACCGGCACGCCCTGGTCCTGCGCGTCCGGGCGTACATCCAGCAGCATCTGGCCGATCCGGACCTGACCGTCGCCAGGATCGCCGGGGCGCACCACATCTCCGTCAGCTACCTGCACCGGCTCTTCCAGGATGAGGGCGACACCGTCAACGCGCTGATCCGCGACCAGCGTCTCGACCGCGCCCGCCGGGACCTGGCCGACCCGGCCCTGCGTACCGTCCCCATTCACGAGGTCGCCGCCCGCTGGGGGTTCACCCACCCCGCCGCCTTCAGTCGTACCTTCCGGGCCGCCGTCGGCATGCCGCCCCGGGACTACCGGCACCGGATGCAGGACCAGCCGCTGGTGCCCGCGCCGGGCGATCCCGGGAGCCGGCCGGGTCCGGCCGCCATCCGGGGTCGCTGACGTACCGCTCCGCGACCCGCACCAGCATGGTCCGGACCCGCCCGCGCCGGCTCCCGGCGGGTCACCGACCGGGGTCGAGGGCCTCGTGGACGACCCGGAGGATCTGGTCCGACAGCGGCGTCCCGCCGGCTGCCCGCGCCAGGGTGAGCGCTCCGACCAGGGTGGCCAGATCGACGATCGCCCGCCGGTACGGCTCCGCCGGCCCGCCACCGGGTTCGGGTTCGGGTTCCAACTTCGCGAGTTGGTCAAGCGTGTTCTCCAAGCCCGCCAGGTAGGACCTGCGCAGCGGGCTGTCCGCCGCGGCGCGGGCGGTGTCGACGGCCAACGCGGTGTTGGCGCAGCCGGTCCCCGACGCGTCCCGATGCTCCGCCGAGAGATATGTCCGGATCAGTGCGGACCGGGCCCGCGACCGGTCCGAGTCGTCCTCGCCGACCCGGGTCAACAGGGACAGGATCTCGCCGAACGCCGCCTCGGTGGCCACGCCCACCAGTTCGTCCTTCGACCTGAAATGCTTGTAGAAGCCGCCGTGGGTGAGCCCCACGGCTAGCATCAGATCCTGGACGCTCACCCCGGCGGGCCCGCGCTCGCGGAGCAGTCTCGCCGTGGCGTGAACCATGTCCTCGCGGTGTTTCGCCGCGTCTGCCCGGGATGCTCTCCCCATCGCCAGTCTCCACTTCTCGGTGCGGCGTATCCGACCACGGTGACGAGATTTAGATTACACCCAGCATCTAACTCGTGCGCATCGCCACGGAGCCAGTTAGATTACATCCATCATCCAAACACGGCTGAGGAGATCCAACCGATGAGCACCTACCTGATCAACCATCTACGCATCCCGGGCGGCGTCCCGAACGAGGCGGGACTGTCCTACCTGGAGCAGGTCGAGGCCACCGTGCAGCCGTACGGCGGAAAGTGGCTGGCCCAGGGCGAAGCGACAGTGATCGAGGGGGCCTGGCCCGGCTCGGTGGTCCTGATCGAGTTCCCCGACCGCGCCGCCGCCGAACGCTGGTACGACTCGCCGGAATACCAGGCGATCCTGCCGCTGCGGGTGAACAACGCGATCAGCGACCTCATCCTGATCGACAGCGTCGAGCCCGGCTTCACCGTGGCCGGCTTCGCCCAACAGGTCCGGGCCGCACTCGCCGCCGCCGGGACCTCGAATTGAGCCGTACCCGGGTGGCGACGACGGGAGCCGAGGTGACGGCGTGACCGGGGACCCCGTTGACGTCGCCGCGCAAGCCTGGATGACCTCGGTCGCGATGTTGGCGGAGGTCCAGCCGGGCGGCTTCCACCGGATGGGTGCCCACGGCACCGCCGAGCTGGTCACAGGCACGCCGATACCGTTCCTCAACGGCGTCATCAGCACCCGACGTGAGGCCGACCTCGGGGAGGTGGCGGACTTCGCCGCCTCCCCGAGGCTGACGGGGGTGCCCTGGAGCATCCAGGTCCGTGGTGAGCGGGCAGCCGACCAGATCGCGAGCACCACCGCGCAGCACGGGTTCCACCAACGCACGACGCTACCGTTCATGATCAAGGAGCTCGCGGAGCGCGACGCGGAGGTCCCCGGCGCCGAGCCGGTGGTCCGCAGGGTTTCGGGCGCCGAGGGCGGCCTGTACCAGCGGACGATGGCCGACGGCTACGAGGGGCCACCGGAGATCTTCGCCAGCTTCGCCTCGCCGGCCGTCATGGACCATCCCGCCATGCGCGCGTACCTCGCCGAGGCGGCCGGTGTGCCGGTGGCGACCTCCTTCGGCGTTCTCGTGGACGACCTGGTGGGGGTGTTCAACATCGCGGTTCCCCCGTCGTCCCGACGGCGCGGCTACGGCCGGGCGGCGACGGCGGCGGTGCTGGCCACGGCGTACGCGGCCGGGGCACGTACCGCGTTCCTGCACGCCAGCCCGCTGGGTGTGCCGCTCTACGAGCGGATGGGGTTCCGGACCACGGAGAACTGGGTGCTCTTCACCGCGCCGACGCCGACGCCGTCCCCGTAGGACACCCCGTCTCCGTAGGGTCGTCGCCCGGCGGCTGCGGCACCGGGCGACGACCCGCCATCGACGGTCGGACCGGTCACACCGGGGATCGGACGGACCGTTCACACCGGGGATCGGACGATTCCTCGCCCGGTGCCGGCGGGTTGAGCAGCCGGCGGGCACCCGTCCCCTCCCGGCCGAGCGCGTCGTGCGGGTTGGCCAACGCGCAGACGTCGAAGGAGAGACAGCCGCAGCCGATGCAGTCGGCGAGGTCGTCCCGGAGCTGCTGCAACTGGCGGATCCGCGCGTTCAGGTCGGCCTGCCAACAGGTGGAGACCCGGCTCCAGTCCTCCCGGGTCGGGGTGCGGCCCTGCGGCAGCAGACCCAGCACCTCGCGGATCGCGCCGAGTGGCATGCCGACCCGTTGGGAGGCTCGGATGAAGGCCACCCGGCGCAGCGTGTCCCGGCTGTACCGGCGCTGGTTTGCCTGGGTACGCCAACTGCTGATCAACCCTTGTCGTTCGTAGAACCGCAGTGCGCTCGCGGGGACTCCGCTGCGCTCGGCAAGTTCGCCCACCGTCAGTTCCGACGCCCGCCAGGAAGGTTGCCTCACGCCTGCAGGGTAACTTGACTTGAACCATTGTTTAAGGGGCAGTCTGGCCCCATGGACAAGGTCATGGACTCCATCACCGGGACGGCGCACGCGTGACCAATCCGCCCGCCGAACCCACCGCCCCGGAACCACAGACCCCGAAGGAGGAGGCCATGCCCGACACACCCCTGCGGATGGCCGTCATCATCGCCAGCACCCGCGAGGGCCGGTTCGGCCCGACGATCGCCAACTGGTTCGTGGACCGGGCTCGGGAACGGCACGACCTCGATGTGACAGCGGTGGACCTGGCCGAGCATCCGCTGCCCAACACGCTCACCCGGGAGCCCTCTCCCGAGGTGCTGGCGACGCTGAACCGGATCACCCCGGTCCTGGAGGAGGCTGACGCGTTCGTCGTGGTGACCCCGGAGTACAACCACAGCTTCCCGGCCGCGCTCAAGAGCACCATCGACTGGCACTACGTGCAGTGGCGGGCCAAGCCGGTCGGCTTCGTCTCCTACGGTGGGCTGGCCGGTGGCCTGCGCGCGGTGGAACAGCTACGGCCCATCTTCACCGAACTGCACGCCGTCCCGGTGCGGGACACGGTGAGCTTCCACAACGCCTGGGAGCAGTTCGACCCGGATGGTCGGCCGACGGACGACACCGGATGCACGGTGGCCGCCAAGGTCCTGCTCGACCAGCTCGTCTGGTGGGGGCGGGCCCTGCGGGCGGCCCGCGCCGCCCAGCCGTACCTGGTGTGAGAGCCGGGCCGATGTCGGGTGCCGGCGGCTGTCGGCACCCGACATCGACCCCGGTCACCGCCCGCCGAAGACACCTCGCCGACCACGAAATGGACTCGGTCAACCGGACCACCGGGCATTCGCAATTGTTCGTCAATTTCCGAACGTCCGTCGCCTGGATTCCGTGCTTCCCCAACCGCGCGATCCGCAATCGACCGACGATTCGACGACCACCCGATCCGGTTGTCGGGGGTATTTCGCGCGGTCGCTGCGCCCGGGCAGCCGGTCAGGAGGCGAGGGTGGAGGTCTCGCCCGGGCCGAGCCGGAAGCCGACGCCGCGTACGGTGATGATCCAGCCGCCTGATCCGATCTTCTGGCGCAGCGTGCCGACATGGGTGTCGAGGGTCCGGCTGGCCCGCGAGGATCGCCGGGCCACGGCGCCACCGTCCTGCCAGACCCGCGCCATCAGCTCCTCCCGGGTGAACACCCGGTCGGGATTGGAGGCGAGCAGGTAGAGCAGGTCGAACTCCTTGCGGGTGAGCGGGACCGGCCGTCGACCCATGGTGACCTGCCGCAGCGCCGGATCGATCCCCAGCGCCCCGCGCCGCAGCACGCCGCCGCCGTCCCGGGCCGGGCCGGTCCGGCGCAGCAGCGCCTCCATCCGGGCGGCCAGTTCCCGCAGGCCGTAGGGCTTGCCCATGCAGTCGTCCGCGCCGGCCTGGAGCCCGAGCACCCGGTCGGCCTCGCTGCCGCCACTGGTGAAGGCGATCACCGGTGTGTCGCCCGCGGCGCGGATCCCCCGGCAGACGTCGAGCCCGTCGATGTCGGGCAGGTCGAGATCAAGCAGGACCAGGTCGCTGCCGTCGAATGAGGAGAGTGCCTCCCTGCCGGTCTGCACCGACGTGGCGCGATAGCCCAGTCGGCGCGCACAGCTCGCCAGCTGCTCCGCCGCGAAACCGTCGTCCTCAACCGCAAGTACATGCATTCGGACCCCTGGGTGCTCGAAACGGAATGTCGGTGGTCGGGACCGGCCCCGCTGGACCACACAGCGACCTGCCGGGCGGCGAGCCGACGCGCTCCTCGACCGTGCCAGGGCGTCGGCGGTCCGCGCTGACCGGCGGCGTTGACCGCAGCCACCTCCCGGCGCGGCGCGCTGCGGTCGTCCCGCCCGGCGGGTCCGTCGGGCGGGACGAGACCGGCAGCCCCGGCAACTTCCATAAGAAAACCGACCGACCCGTTTCGTCAAACCCTTTGCGTTAACTGTCGATCACTCCACGACATGTCCGAAAGACGATGCATGCGGCATAAGAGATATAGATCCCGGGCAATAAAACATATCAAGACCGGCAATTCACCCAGAGAGAGGGATGGGTATGAATGCCTCAGTGACGATAGTCACACTGCCGAAAGCAGCTTGATTGGTATCTTTTGGTCTGGCAGCCGAGGACGGGGGTCTGGCCATGACCTGCTCATCTTCTGGACGGCGTCGCGAGCACACGGGCGCGAGCCAATGAAACTCTCCTACGACTCGACAGTCAGTCGCCATCTCGTCCACCGGGCAGCCGTCACCGCGGTCCTGCTCACCGACTGGCGGCAGACCGGAGCGGACAGTTTCACCGTCGCCGCGCAATGGCCGCGGGACCACCTGTTGTACGACGTCCGGGGCGGCCGGTTCGACCCGCTGCTGACCGCCGAGACGATCCGCCAGTCGGGGGTCCTGCTGGCGCACGTCGGTTACGGCGTACCCCAGGGGCCCGCCTTCCTCATGCGGCGGTTGCTCTTCCACTGCGTACCGGAACGCCTGCGCGAGACGGGCGAGCCGCTCGACCTGATCGTCGCCATCAAGGCCACCGAGGTCCTGCGCCGGGCGCGCAGCATCGGCGGGATGCGGATCGACGTCACCCTGCGACACGGAGACGACCTGCTCGGCGGGGGCCAGGGGTGGCTGCGCTGCGTCCCGCCGACGACGTACCAGCGGGTGCGCTGGGGCGGCTCGACCCGGACGGTGGGAACACCGCCGCTGGTGACCCCGGCGGATCCCGCCTCGGTCGGCCGCCAACGCACCGCCGACGTGGTGATCGGCCCACCCGACCCGGACGGCGTCCGTCGACTACGGATCCCCCTGGATCACCCGGTCCTCTTCGACCATCCCCTGGACCACGTGCCCGGCATGCTGGCCATCGAGGCGATCCGGCAGGTCGCCCTGGCCACCGTCGGCCGGCCGGGCGCCGTGGTGGTCGGCGTCGACGCCGCCTTTCCCGCCTTTCTGGAACTGGACCGGGAGTGCACGCTGAGGGTGGACTCCGTCACCGCCACCCCCGACCGGGAGGTCGTCAGCGTCCGCTGTGTGCAGAACGGCACCGTCGCCGTGCATGGCGAGGTGACACTGTCCCGCTGACCGGCTCAGTCGCCGTCGAGTTCCTTCCGGGCGCTGGCCACGTAACCCAGGTAGTAGTGCAGCCGCTTGGGCAGCACCAGTCCGGGCAGGACGATCTGCCAGAGGTCCACCATGCGGTCGAGGAGACCGCGCCGCTCGTTGAGGACCTGGGCGACCAGTTGCAGCCCGGTGAAGGAGCTCACGATGAACTTGGCGACCCGTTCCAGTTCCACTGTCGTCCGGACGTCACGCTCGGCCACCGCCCGTTCGAGCAGGCTGGTGACGATCAGGATCCAGTCGAGGTACGGATCGGGCAGGGGGCGCTGGAAGGTCCCGTGCTCCAGAGTCAGCCGGATGCCCCCGCGGATCAGTGGATGCTCGATGAGCTGAACGGAGAGGCTGAACGACATCCCGATCAGCGCGTCGAGCGCCGGATCCTTGTCCACGAAGGACCGGGCGTGCTCGGTCCAGATGGCGTGCTGCTCCTGTACGACGGCGTGTGCCAGGGCCTCTTTGGACGAGAAGTGAAAGTACAGTGAGCCCTTGGTCACCCCGGCGTGGGCGATGATGTCGGCAAGACTGGTGGCGCCGTACCCGTAGCGGTCGAAGAGATCGGCGGCGGCCTTGATGATCGTGGTCCTGGTCAGTTCGGCACGCGCTTGCTTCGCCATCTGCACCCCCTCCCAATAAACCGGCCGTACGGTATCTTCTCGGACGGCTGCCTCGCTCGCAATCCCCTATTCGGCGGGAAACACCATGGTGAACGGCATGAACCACCGGGTACTCCTCACCGGCGCCACCGGGTTCATCGGCTCCGCGGTGCAGCGTGCCCTGACCCGGGCCGGCGCGGTGGAGATCCGTCGGTTGGTCCGCGCGGCCGAGCCGGCCCGCGCGGCGCCTGGGCGCGGCCCGTGGCCAGCGGCCCGGTCCGCCGGTCCGACATGGAGCTTCCCGGATGACGGTCCGACATCGAGCTTTCAGGGTGATCTGACCGACCCCGGGTCGCTGCGGGGCGCCTGCGACGGCGTCGACGCGGTCGTCCATGCCGCCTCCTACGTCGGCGCCGATCCCGGGCGCTGCGAGCAGGTCAACCGGCTCGGCACCCGCAACCTGCTCCGCGAGGCGGCCCGGGCCGGCGTCCGGCACGTCCTCTACGTCAGCACGGCCGCCGTCTACGGCACCGGCCCGCACCGCGGACTGCCGGAGGGGGCCCGGGCCCCAGCCCCGATCTCCCCGGCCAGCGCCAGCCGGGCAGCCGCCGAGCGGGAGGTCCGAGCCCACGGCGGTTGCGTGCTTCGTCCCCACCTCGTCTACGGTCCCGGTGACCGGTGGTTCGTGCCCACCCTGGTGGCGCTGCTGGGCACCCTGCCGGGTTGGATCGACGGGGGCCGCGCCAGGCTGTCGATGATCGGCGTGTCCGACCTGGCCCGGTTGATCGTCGCGCTGGTCGCCATGCCGTCCCCGCCCGAAACCGTCTACCACACCAACCATCCCGTCCCGGTCACCGTCCGGGCCGCCGGCGAGGCGCTGGCCCGGCAACTCGGAACACCGCTGCCCAGCGGCGACGTACCGGCGGCCCGGCTCGACGGGTTGCCCCTCCCACCCGGCGTGCGCCGCCGGCACCTCGACATGATCTCCATGGACCACTGGTACGCCTCGGACCGCGTCTGGGCGGCGACCGGTTGCCGCCCCGGCGCCGCCTTCCCGGACGACCTGACCGAAGCGCCCGCGTGGTACCCGGAGTTGGTCGGCACCGCCACCCCACGCCCCGATCCGAAGGAGTGATCAGCATGCGGTTGACCGTGTTCGGCGCGACCGGAGGGACCGGTGTCCTCCTGGTGAAGCAGGCTCTGGGCGCGGGTCACCGGGTGACCGCCGTCGCCCGCCGGAAATGGCCCGGCCCGGCCCACCCACGGCTACGGACAGTCGTCGCGGACGTCCTCGACCCGGCGTCGCTGCCGCCGGCGCTGGACGGTGCCGACGCCGTGCTCTCCGCGCTCGGCTCCGCGCAGGCCGGCGAACCCACCCAGGTGTACTCGTCGGGGGCCGCCGCGATCCTGGCCGCCATGCGGGACCCCGGCGTCCGCCGGTTGGTCGCCATCACCGCGCTGCCGATCGCCCCCGCCGCCCAGCAGGACGCGCTGCACCGCGGACTGGTCAATCCCCTGCTGCACCGGTTCTTCGGCGGAGCCTACGGCGACATGCGCCGGATGGAGGCCATCCTGGCGGCCAGCGACCGGGACTGGACCGTGTTCCGTCCGCCGTACCTGCGCGACGGTCCGGCCACCGGCGTCTGGCGGGCTGCCATCGACGCGCCGCTGCCGCGCGCCTGGACAATGCGCCGGGCGGACCTGGCCGCCGCCATGTTGTCGGCGGTCACCGACGCCCGGCTGGTCGGGCACGCGGTGAACGTGGCGGCCTGACGCCACCGAACGCAGACCGCCCACCGCCCACCGGCACCGGTGCCGGTGCCGGTGCCGGTGCCGGTGCCGGTGCCGGTGCCGGTGCCGGTGCCGGTGCCGGTCGGAGTTTGACGCGACGCCCCGCTCGTCAGTCCGCGTTTGACGCGGCGCCTCCGGTCGTCAGTCCGCGTCCGCCCGCCGGGCGCCTCGCTGCGCCCAGGTGAGCCAGGTGGCGAGGAGGAGGGCGACCGCCGCCATGCCGGTCAGCCACCAGAAACTGGTCCGGAACGCCGCGGCGACCTCGGTCGCCGACCGGGCTCCGGCCAGCGCGTCGGAGAGCGCCACCACGCAGAGTGCGCTCCCGACGGCACCACCGACCCTGGACAGGATGTTCACCTGTGCGCTGGCGTCCGGCAGCTGTTGGGATCGCACCCGGGCCAGTGCGGCGGAGACGACGGGCGACCCGGCCAGTGCCAGGCCGACGCCCCGGACCACCTGGAGGGACTCGACGAGCACGAGGTTCGGGTCGGACGGCAGGAGGGCCATCGGGATCGTGCCGGCGACGGCGACCACGAGCCCGACCAGGGTGACCACGCCACCGCCGTGGATGTCGGTCAGCCGACCGGCGACGGGAAAGGTCACGGCGGCGCCGAGGCTGAACGCCATCAGCAGCAGTCCGGTGTCGACGATGCCCCGCCCCATGCCGAGTTGGAAGTACAGCGGCATCACGATCAGCCCGCTGAACAGTGCCGCGCTGGAGAAGAAGATCGTACTGGCCGCCGCCCGGTAGACCGGGTCGCGGGTCAGGCGCAGGTCCATCAGCGGCTCGTCGGCCCGCAGCGACCGGCGGACGAAGAGGGCCAGCGCGAGCAGCGCGACCACCAGCGTCACCAGCACCGACGGCGTGAGCGGTTCGGGCCGGTCCACCGCACCGGTGACGGCGTAGGTGAGCAGCGGTAACCCGAGAGTGACCAGGAGCAGGGCCGGTACGTCGAGACGGCCGGCCCGCCCGGCGTCGCCGCGCGGGACGGCCCGCAGGGCCACCAGCAGCCCCACCACGCCGATCGGCACGTTGATCAGGAACATCCAGTTCCAGGAGAAGTTGTCGATCAGCAGTGCGCCGATGACTGGCCCGAAGGCCGGGGCCAGGATGCCTGGCACGCTGGAGACGGCGATCACCCGGCCCATCCGCTCGCGGCCCGCGACCTGACCGAGGATGGTCATCCCGGCCGGGATGAGCAGGCCGCCGGCCAGCCCCTGGAGCACCCGGGCGAAGATGAGCATGCCAGCGTTCTGGGCGAGTGCGCAGAACGCGGAGGTGAGGGTGAAGCCGCCCAGCGCCCAGAGCCAGAGCCGGCCCGCCCCCAACCATCGGCTGAGCCAACCGCAGACCGGCAGGGCCGCGGCGAGGGCCAGCAGGTAGCCACTGTTGATCCACTGTGTCTCGGTGAGCGAGGCGTCCAGCCGCTCACCGACGATCTCGATACCGACGTTGACCAGTGAGGTGTCCAGGCCGGTCATCACCGAGCCGGAGGCGAGGACGACCGCGATCCACCACACCGACGCGGGCACCCCCACGGTCGGGGCCCGGCCAGCGCCGGTGGCCACCCCGACGGTCCCGCTGCGCACCCTCATCACGGCTCCCCCGAACAGAAAATCGTTGGATCGCCAACGATAACCAAGCAATCATTGGAACTCCAACGTTTAGCTACACTGGTCGGGTGAGTGACCGGACACTGACCCCGGGGGCGCCACCGGCCCGGCTGCGCCGGCTGGCCTCCTGGCTGCTCCATCACGGGGCGGCCCGGTCCAACCGGGTGATCAGCCGACACCTGGAGCAGCCCGGTGATCGGATGCGGTACAGCATCCTCGCCGCGCTCGACGAGTTCGGTGGAGTCAGTCAGGCGGAGCTGTGCCGTCGACTCGGCATCGATCGGGGCGACGCCGTCACCACCCTGAACGGGATGGCGGCCGACGGACTGCTCCGGCGGGAGCCGGACCCGGCGGACCGGCGCCGCAACGTCGTCCAGATCACGACCGCCGGTGCCCGGCGGATGCAGGAGTTGGACGCCCTCGTTGACGCCGCGCAGGACGAACTGCTCCGCGGATTCACCTCGACCGAACGCGCCCAGATCACCGCCCTGCTGCGCCGCCTGGTCGACCTCCCGCCGCCGGGATCTACCAGCTGACCGGTGGCCACCACGACGTGGAGGCCGTCGGTACCGGGTGATCGTGGATTCCTGCTGCCCTCCCAGGGGCGCCAATCATCCACGATCGCCCACGACGCCTGCGCGCGAGCGACGTCGGTTGGCTGGACGAATGTGGCGGTGCGGTAAGCGGATCGGGGCTCCAGAGCGAGTACAGGGTGTGGGGCAACTGGAGTTCACCGAGTTCTACCGGTCCGACCGGGACAGATGCCTGCGGGCCGTACTGGCCTGCGTGGGTGATCGGCAACTGGCCGAGGACCTGGTGGCTGAGGCGTTCACCCAGGCCTGGATGGCGTGGCGAAAGGTGAGCCGGCATCCGGCGCCGAGCGGGTGGGTCGTGCGTACCGCACTGAACATCCGGGTCTCGTGGTGGCGTCGGCGACGCCGGGAGGTCGGGCTCGACGCCGGCTACGACGTCGAGGACACCGACACCGGTACGCCCGGACTGGACTCCACGCTGCTGGCGGCGCTGCGTCAACTGCCCCAGCGGCAGCGGGAGGTGATCGTGTTCCGGGTATTCCTCGATCTCGACACGAGGGACACCGCCAGGGCCCTCGGGATGGCACCGGGAACGGTCACCGCCCACCTGTCGCGAGCGGTCGCGACGCTACGCGGCCACTTTGTCACCAAACCGAGCAGAATGGGTTGATCATGATCGACAACAGGGACGAGACGGGCGTGTTCGACGCGCTGCGCGGATCGATGGGCGAGGTCACCATGGGTACGCCGGTCGAACAGGTGGTGGCGGCCGGACGTACCCGCCTGCGGCGACGCCGCGTCACGGGCGTGGCGGCCGGCGCGATGGCGCTCACCGGGCTCTCGCTCGGCGTCGCGGCGTACCCCACCTCGGCCCCGCCGCCCGCGACGGACGGCGACGCCATGGCCGGCGGGGTCCACATCCGGACCGTGGCGTACACGGTGGACAGCCGGCCGGACGGGACCGTGCGGGTGACCTGGGACAAACAGCGGTACTTCGAGGACCACGCGGGCCTGGAGGCGGCGCTGCGCCAGGCCGGTTTCCCGGTGCTGATCAAGGTCGGCGAGTTCTGCCGGGGGCCGCAGGACGATCCGGCGCTCGACCCGAGTGGCGTCGGGCCCGGCGTCGACCGCGTCATGAAGGGTGAGCGGGAAGCGGACGGCAAGGTCACCATCGTCTTCACCCCGTCGGCCATGCCGGCCGGGAAGCAACTGTTCATCGGCTACCTGAACCAGGCCCAACTGGCCGTCACGCACGGCGCTCCCGGATCCGTCGAGCGGCTGGTCTCCACCGGCGTACCCCTGAGCTGCACGACCGACGCCCCGCCCCCGCACGGCGGGCGGCTCGGCCCGGCGGGCGGCGACCGGTCCAAGTAGCCGGCTGCGGCCGCTTCTCCGTCTGGAGGATGAGGTCAAGTCCCGTCCGTGGACCGATCCGCCGCAGCACCGTGGCTCATTAGTGTCCCTCGATGATGGAGGGAGCACGATGCTACGGAAACCACTGACCGCGCTGGTCGCGGTCGCGCTGACCCTGGGCGGTGCGGCGAGCGCCGCCAACGCCGCCGACCCGGCCCCGCTCAACTGCGCGGGGCTCACCACCGCGCACGTCCCGCAGGCGACGATCACCTCGGCCGTCACCGCCGACGGCTACTGCCAGGTCCACGGCGTGCTGGCGCCGGCCACCAAGTTCACCGTCAAGCTGCCGGTCAGCGGCTGGACCGGCCAGTACGTCCAGCAGGGGTGCAGCGGCCTGTGTGGTGCCGTACCGGATCTGACGTTCCCGCTGTTCGGGTTCACCTGCCCGGCGGCGCGGGCAAAGACGCTCGTGGTGGCCGGCGACGACACCGGGCACACCGGCGACCCCGAGGGCGCGCAACCGGCCACCTGGGGTGCGGACCCCCGGGCCCGGGTCGAGTTCGGGTTGACCTCCGAACACCGGCTACGGCTGGCGTCGGACGCGCTGATGACCGCGTACTACGGGCACGGGCCGGCCTTCCGGTACTTCGACGGCTGCTCCACCGGCGGCCGGCAGGGGCTCAACCTGGCCCAGCGGTTCCCGGCCGACTTCGACGGCATCCTGGCCGGCGCCCCGGCCAGCAACGAGGCGCCGCTGGCGCTGCTGGAAGCCTGGGTCGCGGTCCGCAACACCGACGCGCACGGCCGGCAGATCCTCGGCCCGGAGAAGATCCCGGCCCTGCACAACGCCGTGGTCCGGACCTGCGGCGACGTCATCCAGGACCCCCGGCGGTGCGGCTTCCAGCCCGCGTCGCTGCGCTGCCCGCCCGGGGTGGACCGGCCGACCTGCCTGACCCCGGCCCAGGTGGCAGCGGTGGTGGCGTTCTACCGGGGACCGCACGGCCTCTACAACGGGGGGATGCCGTACGGATCCGAACTCGGCTGGGTCGACCTGTTCGTGGTCCGGTCCGGGTCACCGCTGGACGGCAACGCGGGCCGGATCGCCCTCAACTACCTGAAGTACCTCGGCTACCCGACCGTGCTGCCCGACGGGTTCCGGCTCACCGACGTACGGTTCACCAGGGCCACGTACGAGCGGCTCAACCGGGTCGGCGACGTCCTGTACAACGCGAACAACCCCGACCTGTCGGCGTTCCGGGCGCACGGCGGCAAACTGATCATGTACCACGGCTGGGCCGACCCGTTCATCCCACCGTTCTCCACGCTGGACTACTACCGAGCGGTCCAGCAGCGCGGCGGCGCCGAGGCGTACACCCGGTTGTATCTGATCCCGGCCGGCTACCACTGCCTGTTCGGGCCGGAACCGAGCGACACTCCCTCGGAGGTCGGCGTACCGGAGTTCCTCCAGCCGCTGATGGACTGGGTGGAAAAGGGCGACGCCCCGGGCGTGCTCAACGTGCCGACCGTCAACGGCGACCTCACCGAGGTGATCCGGGACCTGGACGTGGCACCGTTCGACGCACTCGCCCCGGTCAGGACCGCGCCAGGAAGCCTGAACGCCAACTACCACTACATCGGCCGCTACTAGATCATCCCGCTCGCGTGGCCAGACGTGTGGACCCCGGACTCGGGGGGTGCCCGGGGTCCACACCCGGTAGCGGCATGACCTCCGGCACGGAACTGGGGATCATGTCGTTTCACAGCAGGGACGGATGGCTGAGCCTCCGTGTACGCGGGGAGCAAATCGAATCCGCGCCGGAACCGCCCACGGTTTCCGGATCACCCCCGCGTGTGCGGGGAGCAGACTCGTGGCGCTGGTTCTGGAGCAAGGACCGCAGGATCATCCCCGCGTGCGCGGGAGCAGAGGTGCCCGGCCTCGGACAGGATCGGGTTGGCGGGATCACCCCCGCGTGCGCGGGGAGCACCTGTCCGACGGCACCACGCGCAGCGTGGTCCGGGGATCACCCCCGCGTGCGCGGGGAGCACCACCGGACGATGGACATCCGGGCGGACCGCCGGGGATCACCCCCGCGTGCGCGGGAGCACGTCCCGCCAGCGGTGGCCGACGTGACGGGCGTCGGATCACCCCCGCCACTCGGAGGTCTTCCAGTCGTAGATCGGGTACGCCGGATCACCCCCGCGTGCGCGGGGAGCACACGTTCCTCGACCGGCGGGACGCGGCGATCATCGGATCACCCCCGCGTGCGAGGGGAGCACGAGATGCTGGCCCGGGCGGTCCGGACCGGGGCGGGATCACCCCTGCGTGCGCGGGGAGCACAGACCGGTCCGGCCGGTCCAGTCCGGGGAATCCGGATCACCCCCGCGTGCGCGGGGAGCACATCGACTCCCGGGCCGTGGACTGGCTCAAACGGGGATCACCCCCGGGTGCGCGGGGAGCACGACGCCGAAACCAACGGCCTCCCCGGCCACGCCGGATCACCCTCGCGTGCGCGGGGAGCAGGTCTCGATGCGGTAGAGCGTGGCGCTGTTGATGGGATCACCCCCGCGTGCGCGGGGAGCAGGGACCGGTCGCCGTGCTCATCGCGGTCGCAGCGGGATCACCCCCGCGTGCGCGGGGAGCAGGTTCTGGACTGTCACCCGGCAGTATCGCAACGTGGATCACCCCCGCGTGCGCGGGGAGCAGTCATCTCTGCGTCAGGGTGGAAGTAGAACGGCAGGATCACCCCCGCGTGCGCGGGGAGCAGCCAGGCGTAGCAGCGGATCTCGCTCATGCCGCGGGATCACCCCCGCGTGCGCGGGGAGCAGGGTCATGCCGCCTGACCGCCCTTCTCGGGACGGATCACCCCCGCGTGCGCGGGGAGCAGGCTCGGTAGCAGAGCTGCACGCTGATGATGTCGGGATCACCTCCGCGTGCGCGGGGAGCAGGGCACCAGCAACCCGAAGTACACCGGCGCCGTCGGATCACCCCCGCGTGCGCGGGGAGCAGTGACGTACGGATCATCCCAGCGGACGACGCTCAGGATCACCCCCGCGTGCGCGGGGAGCAGGTGGCTGCTGTCCGTAGTGGGACGGTGGCTGCGGGATCACCCCCGCGTGCGCGGGGAGCAGCGGCGCTGGCGGTGCATGGGCCCTCCGTCGTCGGGATCCCCCCCCCGCGTGCGCGGGGAGCAGGGTCGACAGGTCGAGCGAGATGACGCGCATCAGGGATCACCCCCGCGTGCGCGGGGAGCAGTTGGCCCGCCGCAGGTCGTGGGCGTTGTCCTCGGGATCACCCCCGCGTGCGCGGGGAGCAGTTGGCCCGCCGCAGGTCGTGGGCGTTGTCCTCGGGATCACCCCCGCGTGCGCGGGGAGCAGCTCGCGGCGCGGATGCCCTCACGGCCGGCGGCCGGATCACCCCCGCGTGCGCGGGGAGCAGTGACCGAGGAGGCGTAGTGATCCGTTGCGCCAAGGATCACCCCCGCGTGCGCGGGGAGCAGCGCCCCGCCGCCCAGGTGCTCACCGTCGCTTGGGGATCACCCCCGCGTGCGCGGGGAGCAGGGCGCCGCTACCGTGTCGTTGACGAGGTCACCGGGATCACCCCCGCGTGCGCGGGGAGCAGTAATAGTCCCGGTGATAGGTGACGCCGTGCCCGGGATCACCCCCGCGTGCGCGGGGAGCAGGCCGCGTCTCGTGGGTTAAGCCTCGGGTTCCGAGGATCACCCCCGCGTGCGCGGGGAGCAGTTCATCGTCGGATCCGTGAGCGACACGTACCAGGGATCACCCCCGCGTGCGCGGGGAGCAGACCACGCCGGTGACGCTGCCGGGTGGCCAGGAAGGATCACCCCCGCGTGCGCGGGGAGCAGATGTTCGACGCCACCACGGGGCGCACCGCCCTGGGATCACCCCCGCGTGCGCGGGGAGCAGTCGCCGAGGTACAGCCGGTGCTGTTCCGCGCGGGGATCACCCCCGCGTGCGCGGGGAGCAGACTTGTTGACCTGGGGCGCCAAAGATCAACAACGCCGTTTTCATTCACTTTGGATCGCCTACCCCCACTCTACGCGGTCCCGCCTCGCCAGCCGAACCGACGGCGTTTGGTCACCGTCCACCCGGCGCCGCCGGATTGCACACCGGCTCGCTAGGACGGCGGATCAGCGTCACCCCGTCCAGATCCACCGGCTGCCAGTGGCGATGGTGAACGACGAAGGACAGTCGCTGCCCACCTTGCGTGGCGCCGGAGGGCCGGGTCACTCCCACGTACGCGGGAAGCACCAGTCGGAGTATGCAGTCTCGGCCCCACTCTGCCTCGCACAGGGCAGGCACCCAGGCAAGAGAGGGCGTCGGATCCGGCTAGCACCGTACGTAGTGGAGTCGTACGGTGACGTATGGACCGGTCCTGTGCAGAGGGCCGGCCACGATCCACACGGAGGGCACCATGCCCGCTCGCATCCGTACCGCCGTCGACCCGCGCTTCCCCGCCGAACTCGCCCGGTTGCGCCACGAGCGCGGCCTGTCGCTACGGCAACTCGCCAGCCAGGTCTACCAGGGAAAGAGCTTGCTGCATGAGCTGGAGACCGGCCACAAGCGACCCAGTGTCGACCTCGCCGGCCGGCTCGACGCCGCCCTCGACGCCGGTGGAACGCTCGCCGCGCTCGTCCAGGACACTCCGCTACTTGACGAGGAGCGCCTGGACTACATCGCCGCATGCCCCCGCAGGGTCGACACCGCAGCCGTCGATGCGCTGAGCCACCTGCTCGCCGGCCAACGACAGCTTGAGGACACAATCGGCTCCGCGGCCGTCGTCGCCCCAGTGCGTACCCAACTCGACCTCGTTGTGGCGATGCTGCGCCACGCGGTCGCGTCCGCGCGAGTGGTGTAAGAGACGGCCATCGCGGGATCCGGTTTGATGTTAGGCGGCGATCGGGTTCGGGTCGGCCTGCTGGGTGTCGTGTTGGTCGGTGTCGA
>NZ_JBTIXF010000060.1:0-38480 GCF_055793945.1 Plantactinospora sp. A48
GCCTGTTTTCTTTGTCCTTTCGTCTTGCCCTGCGTTGACCTTGGGTCCGCCCGGTTTGGCCGGGCCCGCCCATTCTGGGTGGTCGGGCTTGATCCCGTCGTGGGCGGGCCCGGCCAGACGGGGCTGGCCCGCCCACTCTGGGTGGTCGGGCGTGATCTCGTCGTGGGTGGGCGCGGTCAGACCGGGCTGGCCGTTGGCTCTGGGGGGTCGGGCCTGGTTCTTCGTGGGTGGGTCCGGTCGAAAGCGCGGGTCGGCGGGGACCACCCCGCCGACCCGTCCGCGTTCCACCGGGGCCGTTCACCCCGCCGATCGGGCTGTGCCGCTCCGGTCGGGCCGGCCGGCTGGCGCCGGTCAGGCCACCCGGCTGGCCAGCAGATTGCCCTCCGGCACCTTGATGGTGGGCCGGACCGCCCAGACGACCGGCCGCTCGACCGGCCGCGCCTCGGCCACGGTGCTCCGGTACAGCCGCACGGTGCGGGCCGCGATGGAGTTCCAGGAGTACCTGTCGACCACCACGTGGCCCGCGGTGCGCGCGAGGTGCCGCGCGGTGGGGGCGTCGCTCAGCAACCGGGAGACCATCCGGCCCAGCGCACCCGGGTCGCCCGGGGCGAAGGTCAGGCCGGTCCGTCCCGGTTCGACCACCTCTTTCAGCCCTCCGGTCGCCGCGGCGGCCACCGGGGCGCCGGCAGCCGCCGCCTCCAGCGCGATCATCCCGAACGGCTCGTAGATCGACGGCACCACCATGGCGTCGGTCGCGGCCATCATCGCGGCCAGGTCGCCACCGAGGAAGCCGGCGAACGACACCGCGTCGCGCAACTCCAGCCGGCTCACCTGGTCGCGCAACTCGGACCGGTACGGCCCGTCGCCGGCGACGACAAGTCGCAGTCCGGGATGCGTCGAGCGCAGCTCGGGCAGCGCGGCGACGAGATCCTGCACGCCCTTCTCGTACACCAGCCGGCCGGCGAAGCCGAGCAGCGGACCCGTACCGCGGTAGCGCATCCGCGCGGCCCGGACCTTGCCCGGATCGGCCTTCCACAGCTGCGGCTCCACCCCGTTCGGGATCACCTCGATGCGGTTGGCCGGCACGTCGAGCAGGTGGCTGACCTCCCAGCGCATGTAGTGGGAGCAGACCACCACCCGGTCCGACTCGTTGGCCAGCCAGCACTCCACCGCGTGGATCGTCTTGTTGCTCTCCTGCGGCAACCAGCCCTGGTGCCGGCCGGCCTCGGTCGCGTGGATGGTGGTGACCAGCGGGATGCCGAGCTGCTCGCGCAGCGTGATCGCGCTGTGCGCGACCAGCCAGTCGTGCGCGTGTACCACGTCGAACGTCGTCTCCGCCGCCACCCGCAGCGCCGCCCGGATCAGGGCGTGGTTGAACATGGCGGCCCAGGCCAGCAGGTTCCCGCCGGCCAACGGGGCCATCGGTGGATCCTCCGGCACCCGGACGACGCGTATCCCCTCGTGGCGTTCGTCGCAGGCCGCGCCCGGCCCGTGCCGGGTGACCACCGTGACATCGTGGCCGGCGGCGGCCAGCGCTCTCGACAGCGCGTGTACATGTCGACCCAGCCCGCCGACCATGACCGGCGGGTACTCCCAGGACAGCAACAGGACGTTCATCTTCCGCTCCACCTTTTCTGTCAGTCCCCTCCCGAGAAGACGTCAGTCGGCCACTGCTCCGACGGACGGTCGACCATCGCGACCGTCCGCTGCCGGTGCAGGCCCAGCATCGTGACGTCGTCGAACTGTTCGGCGGTGCCCGAGTGGGCGCGCACCGCCCGGGCGAAGCGCTCCACCACCACGGCCGCCGGGCCGGGAGCGGCGAGAGTTCGCCGCATCCGTTCCTCACCGAAGAACCGGCCCTGCGGATCCTTCGCCTCCGGCACCCCGTCGGTGTAGAGGAACAGCAGGTCGTCGGGGTCCAACGTGGTGTGGCCCAACTCGAAGTGGGCATCGTCGATCAGGCCCAGCGCCGGGCCGGTGGGCAGCAGCGAGTGCTGGCTGCCGTCCGCGCGGCGCAACAGTGGTGGATTGTGTCCACAGTTGATGTAGACCAGATCGCCGGACCGCGGGTCGACCACCCCGAAGAACAGGGTGGCGAAGTACGCCTGGTGCAGGTGGTTCGCGGTGAGATAGTCATTGGTGGTGCGCACCGCCCGCAGGGCCAGCCCGGCGCTCGCCAACGGGCGGCGGGCCTCCGCCTCGGCCGTCGGCGGCGCGGCCTGGTCGGCCACCGCCGCCTGCCGCAGCAGGCTCCGGATCAGCGCCATGAACAGGGCGGCGCCGATGCCCTTGTCGCAGACGTCGGCGATGGCGAAGCCGAGGAAGTCGCCGTTGATGACGTCGTAGGCGTCGTAGAAGTCACCGCTGACCTCGCGGGCGGGTTCGAAGCAGGCGGCGATGTCCCAGCCGGCGATCGACGGCAGGGCCTCGGGTAGGAAGCCCTGCTGGATCTCACGGCCGATCTGCAACTCCCGCTCCAGGCCGCGGCGCTCCGTCGCGGTCCGGATGTCGGCCAGCGCCTGGCTGAGTTCCCGGTGCCGCAGGCTGCTGAGCAGCCGGCTGCGTACCAGATGCGGCCGGAACGGGCCGACCAGGTAGTCCCGGCCGTCCGCGACGTGCGAGGCCAACTCCGTGCCGTCCTGCTGGGCGAACGAGACGACAGCCGGCGCCCGCCCGACGTCCGCCACGACCCGCGCCACCAGGTCATGGATCATGTCGACGTCGAGCGCGGCGTCAACCAGCAGCAGGTCGGGCACCCCGTCGGTGGACCAGCGACCGGCCAGGACCCCGTGCGGGGTACGGACCTGCGCCGGTATGCCGTCGTCGGTGAGGATCTGCCACAACTCACGCGCAGATGAGCTACAACCGCTCACGATGAGTGTCGTTCCGGCATCTGCCATCAGCGTCCCGCCCATTCCCGTCGTCGTCGTCCCGGCCCCGCCACACGACGACGGTGGTCTGGTTGCCCCCACCGACGTACTCATGGAATGCCGCGTCCACGGCATGTCGGGTCAGATACAAGCCCAGCGCGCCCGGCTCGCGATCCTGGAGTGGCCGGTCCAGTCCGACCGGATTGGGCGCCCGGAACGGGTCGAAGGCCGGCGCCGAGTCGGTCAGCCGCACCCACGCCCGATCCTCGGACAGTCCACCCTCCACCACGATCCGGTTCCCCCTCCGGCTGTCGTAGCCATGTCGGACGACGTTGACGAACAGTTCCTCGGTGGCCAGCCGCAGCCGGTACGCCGCTGCCGGATCGAGGCCCGCCTCAGTTGCGAGGTCTTGCACGAGCTCGTTCACCGGTCCCAGCGACTCGACCGCGGCCGGCACCGTGAGGACACGCACCCGGGTTACTCCGGCAGGCGGTCGGTCAGCGTCACGCTCTGGTCGAAGCCGACCAACTGGATGGTCTGGGTGACCCGGGGGCTCGCCCCGACCAGCACGATCCGCACGTCGTCGCTCAGCTTCTGCTGGGCGTACACCAGCTGGCGCAGACCGGCCGACGAGAGGTAATCGAGCTTGCGAAGGTCGAGTACCAGACGCTTGAGTTCCGGTCCCACCGCCCGGTCGATATTCTCCTGCAAAATGGGTGCGCCAGCGGCGTCCAAGTCGCCTTCCAGCGCGATGGTGACCGTTTCCGCGTTTGTCTGGTACGAGGTTTGCAGAGGCATGACACTCTCCTTTGTTGCCTTAGTGGGCGGGGTGGGCCGGGATTAGCCCTCCCGCAGCGCCGCAATTCCGTCCGGCACCGTCCGAGCGACCTCGAAGAAGCGTAGGAATCCGGTGGCGGACAGGATCTCGCTCAGCGTTTCGGAGACGCCGGCGAGTGCAATGGGCGTACCGGCGCGCTGGGCCTGCCGGTACACCATGAGCAGTGTGCGCAGGCCGGCGCTGGACACGTAGCCGAGCTGGCTGAGATCGAGCACCAGCGGCGTGCCGGAGGGGAGTACCTCGGCGAGCCGACGCTGGGCCAGCGGTGCGGTCCGGGCGTCCAGTTCGCCGATCAAACTGAGCACCATCGTGCCCTCGACGATGTCTACCGCGATTCGCATGCCGTCCTCTCCCGACGCCGTACGGCGAGATCGGCGTGCCGAACGGATACCGTCACCCGGATCGACTCCTATTGGTCCGAGGATGAGCCCTGTCATGGTCGCTCCCGATGCTGGGATCGTTGTCGGCATTCCACCGACCGCAGCCGGTCCTTTCCGTGCTTGTGCGTCGAGTCTCTGGTGGCGCGTCGGAGGCGTCAACGAAAGAACGGACCGTGGAACGGGCCCGGCGCAGTCCAGCAGCGGTTTTCGTCAAGTCCGGCGGATACGACGCGACGAGGCAGTCGCGGTCACCGGCGGCCCGACCGCGCCCGGCGCCCGGCGGCGCCACGGATCAGTGGCCCGCTTCGCGTGACCGTGCCGGCGGTTGAACGGTGCGCGCCGGCGTCGGCGATTGGGCAGCGCGCGGCGGTGGCGGCGGTTCACCCGGTGCGGCGGCGCCGGCGGTTTGGCTGCGCGTGGCGGTGGCTCAGCCTGCCGGGCACACCCCGGAGACCTCGGCGCAGGCGGCCAGCAGGCCATCCTGGAGCGCGGGGTCGCCCACCGGACGGGGCAGGTCCAGCAGGCGCATGTGCCGCAGGTAGCGTCCGGTGATCCGTGCGGCAGGTTGGTCGCTGGTGGCCAGCCACGCCTGAGTCGCGGCACCGGTGCGCAGGTCCGTGGGGGCGCTCGGCCCACCCATCCGGGAACGTACCCAGCCGGGGCAGACCGCGTTGCTCAGCACCTCCGGGCAGCGCCGGGCAACGGCCAGCGCCAGGGCGATGTCGCACAGTTTGGAATCGCAGTAGGCGCCGGTGGCGTCCCAGCGCCGGCGTTCGCGTTGCAGGTCCGCGAGGTCGATGACGCCGCCCGAGGCCATCCCCGAGGTGAGGTACACCAACCGGCCGGGCAGCGGCATCAGGCTGGTGAGCAGGTACGGCGCCAGCACGTTCACCTGGAAGGTGACCTCGAGCCCGTCCTCCGTGGTGGTGCGTCGCCGTGGCCCGGAGATGCCGGCGTTGTGGATGACCGCGTCGTACGGCCCTCGGGCGCTGGCCGCATCGGCGAGCGCCCTGGTCTGGGCGAGCGAGGACAGCTCACCCACGACGACATCCACGGCCCCGGGCAGCGCCTTGGCGGCGTCCTCGGCTCGCCGGTCGTTGCGGGCGTGCAGGACCACCCGATGCCCGTCCTCGATCAGGATCCTGGCGGTTTCCTGACCGATGCCGTCGGCCGACCCGGTCACGAATACGGTCGCCACAGCGGACCTCCCGGTTTGTGCGTACCCGGCGCCAGCGTGGCGGCCGGGCTTCCTCGGGCGGTCGGCCCTCGCGCCGGCCGTCGATCGATCACTTCGATCCATCATGCCGGCCCGGCGCGGCCACCGGCAGTCCGCGCCACCCCGGCCGTTCCGCTCGTGCTGGCGAGCCGTCCGGGTGAGGATGGCCCACTGTTCCACCGGTACGACCGAGGTGGCTTGCGTCCCACCCACTGTCCACCGCCGGTCAACCCGAGAAGGCGGGTCGCGTACCGGAGACCCAGCCGTTCGTACAGCCCGGCTCCCAGTCTTCCCAGCCGACCGTCTTCCCAGTCGACCGCGACGTCGGCTCGACGGTCTGGGCACCATCGGCCCTGGCCGCCGACGTTCACGTGTTCTGCTCGCCGACCAGGCGGTGATGCCGGTCAGCCAAGGAGAGAGCGTTCTTGGCACGGCGCTCGGTTCGGCGTCGGCGATACCGGCAGGGAGGTCGGTCGAGTGGTGGTTGGTGATCTTTCGCCGGGACGACTCAGCAGCGGAGGTGGTAGCGGTTCCGGCGCGGTCGTCGCTTCGGGTCGATCCAGGCGGGGGGCAGGAACTCGGGATCACCATCCTGGGCGAGCCGGACCACCCACTCGCCGCGGTGGATGACGCGGTGATGGTGGTGGCACAGGAGCACAGCGTTGTCCAAGGTGGTCTCTCCGCCGTCTGCCCAGTGTCGAATGTGATGCCCGGCGCACCAACGGGGCGGACGATCACACCCCGGAAAGACGCAGCCACGGTCGCGTAGCACAAGAGCCCGACGCAGCGGCCCGGTGAACAGACGCCGTTGCCGGCCCACATCGAGCACCTGACCACGACCGCCCAGCACCGCCGGCAGGATCGCCGCGTCACAGGCCATCCGCCGCACAGCCTCGGGCGACAGCCGTAGCCCGGTGTCCAACGAACCCGCGCCGAGCCGCGCGCTGACAGCGTCGTAGCTGGTGGTGACCACGAGCTGGGTGGCGTCACCGCCACTGTCCGGCAGCTCGGAGGTGCGCAGTGCGAGGTGGAGGATTTCGGCCAGCGCGTCGTGACGGCGATGGCCGGGCGTGCGATCGTCGCCGGGACCGCTGGGCCTGGTGAGCGGGTCGAGGGCGGTGGTGAGCAGCGCGGCGGTCTCGGTGTCCAGGGTGGCGCGCAGCCGCAGCCACCCGTCATCGGTGGCCGAGAGAGTCAGCTCCCGGCGCGGCCGGCTGCGCTGGTCCTGCCGTTGCAGGGCGCGCCGATCGGCCTCCTCGGCCAGTTCGGGCGCGACGTGCCAGAGAATGCGGTCGGCGCAGCTCCGCAGGGACGCCGGATCCAGAAGTCGGGCGTCGTTGAGCAGGGTGTGCAGGGCCTTCTCCGCGACCTGCGGCCCGGCCTCGACGCGAGCGCCCTGCACCGCGGTGGCGATGATGCGGGCCTGATCCAGACTCACCACACCCGTGTCAACGGCCTCTCGTAGCGCCGGTCCGGCGGCGACCTCGCCGCACCCGACCGCGCCGCCGAACGTGTCGACTGGCGTCGGCCCGGCCGGGTCGGTGTGGTCGACATCCTGTCCGGTCGACGTGGCGACGGGGTCTCGTCCGGTCGGTTGGTCGGTGTCCCGTCCGGTCGGTGTGGCGACGGGGCCCCCTCCGCGCGGTGGGTCGGCGGTCAGCCAGGCCGCGTCCGAAACCAGTCGACGAGCCGTGCCGGTGGAGACGTGCAACCGGTTCCGCAGCCACGCCAGGGTCGATGACGCGCCGCTGACCCGAGCCAGGGCCCGGCCGTCGATCTCCCGCACCACGGCCAACTTGGCGGCCGCGAGCAGGCGTTCCGCCAGGTGCAGCGCGTCCAGCGAATCGACCAGCCCGGCGTCGGACGCCGCCCAGGGGCGAGCCGCGACACACTCCCGCGCCGCTTCGACCGCCCGTTCCGCCGCATCGATCACGATCAGAAAAATAGAACACCCGTACGACACTTCCGCCTCGTCCGGGGGCGTCCGGGCCCACCCGTTCAGATGACGATCCGATCGACAAAACGCCTTCGGGGCGCCACGCTCCCGGGGACGGGGACGGGGACGGGGACGGGGACGGGGACGGGGACGGGGACGGGGACGGCGACGGGGAACTCTGCAGGATCGGTGCCGGCGTGACGTACCCCGGCAGGAGGGCACCCGGTCGAGATGGTCGCGCGGATGGACCGGCTCGGCAGGGCCGGCGGCCGGGCGGGGCCCGGAGGTCCCCGGCCGGCAGTCACGAAGATCCAACACCGTGGGAAGCGACAACGGACCCGGCCGGGCGCCGGGATCGCGGCAGGATCATGGTGGGCGGCTCGGCCCGCCGGGCCACCCGTCGCCCGGCGGCCACTCACCGCCCGCCGGGCCACTAATGGAACGACGAGAGGATCCGGATGCCCGCGTACGTCATTTCAGAAGTCGAGATCATCAACGAGGAGCGTGCCGCCGAGTACCGCGCGCTGGCCGCGCCGTCGGTCGAGCAGTACGGCGGTCGCTACCTGGTCCGGGGGCGGCTCCCGGAGGCCGTCGAGGGAAACTGGTCGGAGGCCAAGCGGCTGGTCATCCTGGAGTTTCCGTCGATGGCCGACGCCCGGAGCTGGTACGACTCGCCGGAATACGCGGCGGCACTGGCCATCCGCCGGGATGCGCTGGACCGGCGGATGCTGTTCGTCGAGGGCGGCTTCGAGCCGGGTGCTGAACCGACTGGCACCGCGCCCGGCCGCTGAGCCGGGCTCGACGCCATCCGACCCGCCCGGAGGCCGGGGGAACCGTCAGCCGACCGGCTCGGTGTGCCGGAAGGTACGCCGGTACGCGCTGGGGGAGACCCCGACCCGCTGGCGTAGCTGCTGGCGCAGCGCGGCCGTGGTGCCGAAGCCGGATTGCCGGGCCACCTGGTCGACGGCCAGGTCGGTGGTCTCCAGCAGCAGCCGGGCGTGGTCGGTGCGCTGCTGGAGCAGCCACTGTGCGGGGCTCAGCCCGGTCTCCTCGCGGAACCGGCGGGTGAAGGTCCGCACGCTCATGCTGGCCCGGGTCGCGAGCTGACGCAGGGTGATCGGCTCGTGGAGTCGTCGGCTGGCCCAGTCGCGGGCCGGCGAGGTGCTGGTGTCCGGGGTACGCGGCATCGGCCGGTCGATGAACTGGGCCTGACCGCCGTCGCGCCATGGTGGCACCACGCAGCGCCGGGCCGCGCGGTTGGCGATCTCGCTGCCGTGGTCGGTGCGGACGATGTGCAGGCAGAGGTCGATCCCGGCGGCCACGCCGGCCGAGGTGAGGACGGCGCCGTCGTCCACGAACAGCACGTCGGGATCGAGCCGGACGCTCGGGTGCAGCCGGCCGAAGCGTCTGGCGTACCCCCAGTGGGTGGTGGCGGGGCGGCCGTCCAGCAGGCCGGCGGCGGCCAGGACGAAGGCGCCGGTGCAGATGGAGACGATCCGGGCGCCCCGCTCGTACGCCGCGCGAAGGGCGTCGCGGATCGCGGGCTCGATCGTGCCGTCCGTCAACGGCGGGCCTTGGTGGATGCCGGGCACGATCACCGTGTCGGCCTCGGCCAGCAGCTCGAGCCCGTGGTCGGGCAGCACGCCGTAGCCGGCCGTGCTGCGGACCGCGACGCCGCCCGGCGTGCAGGTGCGTACCTCGTACAACTCCTGGTCGTTGAGGTCGCGGGCGCAGTGGAACACCTGGGCGGGGGTGCCGAGGTCCAGTCCGACGACGTGCGGCAGGGCGAGCACGGCGATCCGGTGCCGACCGGTGCCGGCCGGGCGGGCTTGGGTGGGTACGACCATGGCCCGATTATTGCGCACCATGGCTTTCCGGCCACTCGTCGCCCCGCCCGACGGCCCGGCAGACTGCTCGGGTGAGTCGTATTCGAGTGATCCACCCGGCCTGGGCCGTCGCCGGGGTGGCGTTCGTCGCCCTGGTCGGTGCCGCCGGGTTCCGGGCGACACCATCCGTCCTGCTGCATCCGTTGCACGCCGAGTTCCGGTGGCCGGTCGCGACGATCTCGGTCGCCGTCTCGGTGAACCTGCTGCTGTACGGGCTGACCGCGCCGTTCGCCGCCGCGCTGATGGACCGGTTCGGCATCCGCCGGGTGGTGGCGGTGGCGTTGCTGCTCGTCTCGGCCGGCAGCGGGCTGACGGTGTTCATGACCGCGAGCTGGCAGCTCGTGCTGTGCTGGGGCGTGCTGGTCGGGCTCGGCACCGGATCGATGGCACTGGCCTTCGTGGCGACCGTCACCGGCCGGTGGTTCGTCCGGCATCGGGGGCTGGTCACCGGCGTGCTCACCGCGGGCGGTGCCGCCGGTCAGCTGATCTTCCTGCCGGTCCTGGCCGCGGTGGTCCGGGACCACGGCTGGCGGACCGCCGCGCTCATCGTGGCGGTGGCCGCGCTGGTGGTCGTACCCCTGGTCGCTTGGCTGCTACGGGAACACCCGGCGGATCTCGGCCTGCCCGCCTACGGCGGCGTGGAGGTCGTGCCGGCGACTCCGCCGGCCGGCGGAGCGGCGGGCCGGGCGGTGGGCGCGCTGGTCGCGGCGGCCCGGACCGGGCCCTTCTGGCTGCTGGCCGGCGGGTTCGCGATCTGCGGCGCCACCACGAACGGCCTGGTCGGTACGCACTTCATCCCGGCCGCCCACGACCACGGCATGGTCGAGACCACCGCGGCCGGTCTGCTCGCGCTGGTCGGCATCTTCGACATCGTCGGTACGGTGGCCTCGGGCTGGCTGACCGACCGGATGGACAGCCGGTGGCTGCTCGGCGGCTACTACGCGCTGCGCGGCGCATCGCTGCTGGTGCTGCCGAGCCTGTTCGGCGGGGCGGCCCGGCCCAGCATGCTGGTGTTCATCATCTTCTACGGCCTCGACTGGGTGGCCACCGTGCCGCCCACGGTGGCGCTGTGCCGGGAGTACTTCGGTGCCAGCGGTGCCGTGGTTTTCGGCTGGGTCTTCGCGGCGCACCAGGTGGGCGCGGCGGTCGCGGCCACCGGCGCGGGGCTGGTCCGGGACCGGCTCGGCACCTACACCGTGGCCTGGTACGTGGCCGGCGGGCTGGCCATGGTCGCGGCGGTGCTGTCGGTGCTGCTGCGCCGCCGGCCCGACGGTACCGACTTCACGCCGACGCGTCTCGGAGCCGGTCCGTGGCGGTTGCCCCGGGCGGACGCGCCGGCCACGGTGTCCGGGACGGCACCGGCGTCGGCCTCGGTGTCCGGGACGGCACCGGTGCCGGCCTCGGTTCGCGCGGTACCAGTCGGGACGCCCGCGATCAGTCGACGACCCTGACGTCCTTCCAGAACGCCACCCGGTCCCGGACCATCTCGGCGTCCGGCTTGGGATCCGGGTAGTACCAGACGGCGTCGGCGGACCGTTGGCCGCCCAGTTCGAGGGTGTAGTAGGAGGCCGTGCCCTTCCACGGGCAGACCGTGTGGGTGGCGGAGTCCCGCAGGACATCGTCGCGCAGCGCCGACCGGGGGAAGTAGGCATTGCCCTCGACCTTGACGATGTCATCGCTCTCGGCGATGACCTGGTCGTTCCAGATGGCCTTCGACATGCTCCGACCCTAGCGCGCGGCACCGACGTTCCGGGCCGGCACAGCGCGGAGCCGGCGGCGCCGGCCGGCACCGCGTGGTGCCGCCCCCCCCCGTCGGGCGGCGGTCAGCTCGGGCCGGGCAGTGCCGCGGCGATCCGGTCGACGAACGGCCGGGCCTCCCGGTGCAGGTGGCCGATGTCGAGCCCGTCGTCGCTGAGCACCGCGAGCAGGGCGGCGTCCGTCACGGCGTACACCGTGAAGCAGCCCAGCTGACTGCGCACGGTGGTTTCCTGGAACGAGCCCTGACGCAGGCCCAGCCCGCACTGCCGGCCCACCCCGAAGACGCTGGCGGCGAGCACGGCCAGGTCGTGGGGCTCGCAGCCCCAGCCGAGGTCCTGGCCGACCAGCAGACCGTCCACGGTGGCCAGCACGCAGCCCCGGATTCCGGGCACGCGCTGACGGAGCGCGGCAAGTTCGCTCTCCAGCGCGGCGCCGGCGGCCTGCATCAGCCGAGGGGGCGTCGTCGCCGGTGGTGGACCCAGCTCTCCCTCGGTGAACGAGGCAGCGGGAGCCCGTCGGGGCAGGGGAGCGATGCCCCGGTGGCCGCCCTCGGTACGCGATGCGGCCGGCCAGGCCGCGTTCAGGTTCGACACCGGGAAGGCTCCCTCATCTCCGGCCGGCCGGCGGGATGCCCCGGCGATACGCAGGGTGCATCGATCGAGCTGTCCCGCAGCGGCAACTGCTTCGTCCCGGAGTTAACTTACTGTGTCCGCCCCCGCCCGTGAAGCCGGGTTTCAGGGGTGATTACGCGCATCATGGATGACGATTGGTGACGTACGGTGATGAAGGTGTCCCAGTATCCTCCTACCGGGTGTCCAGCCGGTTGCCAGGCCGACATGCTGCAATGAGGCCCGGACGCGACGACCGGGCCGGCCGGTCCGTCGCCCGGAGGTGAGCCGATGGAAGGAGTGCCCCGATGAGCTGGTTCTCCCGGCGGTCACGGACTGCCGATCCGGCCCCGACCCGATTGGACCGGGAGGCGACCGCCGAGGACTTCGCCGAGTTGGTGGCCTTCCTGGAGACCCGGCGGGGCGTGGAGCTCTACCTGGAACCGGAGACCACCGCCACCGACACCACCGTGGTGGCCATCGCGCACGACGGTGAGTGGATCCGCCGCCGGACCGGAAATCCGCGGACGGCCGGCAAGTTCGCCCACCGGCACGGCGTCCCGCTGTACGAGGCCGCCAAGGTCGGCTATCCGGAGCGGATGCGGGTCTGGAACCGGCAACACCCTGAGCGCCGCAAGCGCTGAGCGCCGCCAGCCCTGAGGGCCG
Organism: Plantactinospora sp. A48; assembly: GCF_055793945.1. Taxonomy (NCBI): domain Bacteria; kingdom Bacillati; phylum Actinomycetota; class Actinomycetes; order Micromonosporales; family Micromonosporaceae; genus Plantactinospora; species Plantactinospora sp. A48. Next base: position 12,159 of record NZ_JBTIXF010000060.1, read on the forward strand.
CCAGCCCCGAACGTCGCCAGCCCGGGCGTGCGAGTTCCGGGCGGTGCGAGCCGTACCGCCGCTGCGCACGGCGTGGTTCGGGGCTGGCGGCCAGCACGGGCTGGCGGCTGAGCGACCCCGGGTTCACCAGCGGACTCCGAGGCGGCGTTGTGGGCCCTCGCCGCGCTCACCGGCCCGGCGCTGGTGGCCGTCGGACTCCTGCTGGCCGGGGCCGCTCGCGCTGAGCGGGATGTCATCTCGGTCTCATCGGATTGACCGATGTCGCCCCGGAAATGTTGGCTGATGTTCGATCCGTCCGCCACCTCCGGAGGTGCCGCAGATGACCGCCGTGCCATCGTCCCAGCAGAGCACCGTGCCGCCACGACTGGACAGCACGGTGCCGCCGGGGCCGGACAGCACGGTGCCGCCGGGACCGGACAGCACGGTGCCGCCAGGACCGGACAGCACGGTGCCGCCGGGACCGGACAGCACGGTGCCGTCCCAGCGGGACAGTGGCGTACCCGGCCAGCACCAGGGTGCCGGGTCGGAGCAGCGGCGGCGGATCGCCGCCGAGCTGGGCGTGTCGGCCGGCTTCGACGCCGGCCGCGAGATCGAGCGGCGGGTGGGTTTCCTCGCCGACCGGCTGCGCGAGACGGGGCTGCGCACGCTGGTGCTCGGCATCAGCGGCGGCGTGGACTCCACCACCGCGGGTCGGCTCTGCCAGTTGGCGGTCGAGCGGGTCCGGGCCGAGGGTGGATCGGCCAGCTTCGTGGCCATGCGGCTGCCGTACGGCGTACAGGCTGACGAGCGGGACGCCCGGACGGCGCTGGAGTTCATCCGGGCGGACCGGGTGCTCACCGTCGACGTCCGGCCCGCCAGCGACGCCGCGCTCGCCGCGCTGGAGGCGGCCGGGCAGACGTTCCAGGACGCCGCCCAACGGGACTTCGTGCTCGGCAACATCAAGGCCCGCCAGCGGATGATCGCCCAGTACGCGGTCGCGGGAGCGCTGACCGGGCTCGTCGTCGGCACCGATCACGCGGCCGAGGCGATAACCGGGTTCTTCACCAAGCACGGCGACGGTGCGGCGGACGTGCTGCCGCTGGCCGGGCTCACCAAGCGACGGGTGCGGGCGGTCGCCGAGGCGCTCGGTGCTCCCGCCGTACTGGTCGGCAAGGCCCCCACCGCGGACCTGGAGAGCCTGGCGCCGGGCCGGCTCGACGAGGACGCCCTCGGGCTGACCTACGACGAGATCGACGACTACCTGGAGGGCCGACCGGTCCAACCCGAGGTCGAGCGGGCGCTGCTGGAGCGGTACCGGGCCACCGAGCACAAGCGGCAGCCACCCATCGCACCCTGACGGCCTGACCCTGCGGTAAGGAAGGGCCCCCTGTTATCGCTTTCCGATGTACCGGGGCCCCTTCTTAACCACCCGGCCCGTCGATACGACCGGGGTGGGCGGGCGACGGACCGGCAGTGCCCGGTGGTCACCGGGGCCCGCCGGTCACCGCTCTCCGCCGGACCCGACTGCGCCGGACCCGACTGCGCCGGGTCCGACTGCGCTGGGTCCGACTGCGCCGGACCCGACTACGCCGGACCCGGCGGTGCTGGGTCCGGCGGTGCTGGATCCGGCACCGCCGGTTGGGCGCCAGTCGGCCGGTGGGTCCTCGCCGACCCGCCCGTCCACCGCCTCGCGGAGCAGGTCGGCGTGCCCGGTGTGCCGGCCGTACTCCTCAAGCAGGTCGCACAGCAGCCGGCGCAGGCTGGCGGGCCGGCCGTCCGGGGCGCGGACGTGGATGTGCTGGTCGAGGCCGCCATTGGCCAGCGCCGCGGCGACCCGGGCGCGGGACCGCTCGACCGCGCCGTCCCAGAGCGCGTAGAGCTGGTCGGGGGTGTCGGTGGCGGCGGTGGTGAACTCCCAGTCGTTGCTACCGTCCGAGCCGAGCGCGTCCCACGGCGCGCCGGGTGAGACGCCGCTGAGTTTGACGGTGGATTGATGGTCCTCCATCGCGGCGAGATGCTTGAGCAGGCCGCCGAGGGTCAACGTCGAGGCGCCGATCCGGGTGTCGAGCCCGGCGGCGTCGAGGCCGTCGGCCTTCCATCGGAAGGTCGCGCGCAGCCGGTCCAGCGCGCCGATCAGGTGCTCCGGCTCGGACCCGGCGAACGGAGGTTCCCACGGGGCCGGTTCCCACGAGGGATGGATGTCGGTCATGACGCCAGACCCTAGGCGGCATTCCGGACGGTCCGCGTCCGGAACGACCGCGCCGGGCCGCGCCGCCAACGGCACCGGCCGGACCGTGGGTGGCCGTCAATCAGCTTCCCGGCCATGGTCGCCATGTCGATGTTCGTCGACACTGAAAGGGTGTTCGACTACGACGTGCTGGTTCTCGGCTCAGGGCCGGGCGGACAGAAAGCCGCCATCGCGGCCGCCAAACTGGACCGCCGGGTGGCGGTGGTCGAGCGGCGCCACATGCTCGGCGGAGTGTGCATCAACACCGGCACGATCCCGTCCAAGACGCTGCGCGAGGCCGTCCTCTACCTGACCGGCCTCAGTCAGCGCGAGATGTACGGGCAGAGCTACCGCCTCAAGGAGGACATCACCGTCGGTGATCTGGCCGCCCGTACCCAGCACGTGGTGGGGCGGGAGATCGACGTGATCCGCAGCCAGTTCGCCCGTAACCACGTACGGCTGCTCAGCGGCACCGCCCGGTTCACCGCCCCGCACACGCTGGCCGTCACCGACGACGTCGGGCGGGCGAGCACGGTGACCGCCGAGAAGGTCATCATCGCCACCGGTACCCGGCCGGCCCGGCCGGACAGCGTCGAGTTCGACGATCGGACGGTCATCGACTCGGACGGGATCATCAACCTGGAACGCGTACCGGGCTCGATGGTGGTGGTCGGGGCCGGCGTGATCGGCATCGAGTACGCCTCGATGTTCGCCGCCCTCGGCACCAAGGTGACGGTCGTCGAACGGTGCGAGCGGATGCTCGAATTCTGCGATCTGGAGGTCGTCGAGGCGCTCAAGTACCACCTCCGGGACCTGGCCGTCACCTTCCGGTTCCGGGAGTCCGTCGCCGCGGTCGAACGGCACCAGCGCGGTGCCGTGGCCGTGCTGGAGAGCGGCAAGCAGATCGCCGCCGACACCGTGATGTACTCGGCCGGCCGCCAGGGCACCGCCGCGGACCTCGGCCTCGAAGCGATCGGGCTCGCCGCCGACGCGCGCGGCCGGATCACCGTCGACGAACGGTTCCAGACCGGTGTCGAGTACGTCTACGCGGTGGGCGACGTGATCGGCTTCCCCGCCCTCGCCTCCACGTCGATGGAGCAGGGCCGGCTCGCCGCGCACCACGCCTGCGACGAGCCGGTACGCGAGATGCAGTCGTTGCACCCGATCGGCATCTACACGATTCCGGAGATCAGTTTCGTGGGCCGGACCGAGGACGAGTTGACCGACGCGCGGATCCCGTTCGAGGTGGGCGTCGCCCGGTACCGTGAGCTGGCGCGGGGGCAGATCATCGGTGACTCGTACGGGATGCTCAAGATCCTGGTGTCCCCGTCGGACCGGCGGCTTCTGGGCGTCCACGTCTTCGGTACCGGTGCCACTGAACTGGTACATATCGGGCAGACCGTGATGGGCTGCGGCGGCACGATCGACTACCTGGTGGACGCGGTGTTCAACTATCCGACGCTGGCCGAGTCGTACAAGGTGGCCGCGCTGGACGCGATGAACAAGATGCGGCAGATCGCCCGACTGGACGGCTGACGGCGCCGGCCCGCCTCCGCCGGCCCGCCTCCGCCGGCCCGCCTCCGCCGGCCCGCCTCCGCCGGCCCGCCTCCGCCGGCCCGTCGGCCGCCCGGCCTGCCTCCGCCGGCCCGTCGGCCACCCGGTCCGTCGGCCGGGCGGAGGGGTGAGCGGGAATCGGGGCGGCGGCGGGTGCGGGTCGGCGCTAGCATCGGTGCATGCGCTCGACGTGTCCGGTGATGATGCTCCGCCTGCGGGGCCGGTCGATGATGCCCCGCCTGCGGGGCTGCTGACACGCGAGACGACACCATCTCGAGGCCCCGTCACCGGGGCCTCGACGCATGTCCGGGGTCATCCGGGGGCGGCCTACCGCACAGGAGATCCGATGACCCGGCACTATCTGACCACCACCATCCCGTACGTGAACGCGGCTCCGCATCTCGGCTTCGCGCTGGAGGCCGTGCAGGCCGACGTGCTGGCCCGGCACCACCGCCGGCGGGGCCACGAGGTACGGCTGCTCAGCGGCACCGACGACAACTCGCTGAAGAACGTCCTCGCCGCCGAGTCGGCCGGGGTGCCGGTGCGCGAACTGGTCGACCGCAACGCCGCCCGGTTCGCCGCGCTGGCCGGCCCGCTGTTCCTGTCGTACGACGATTTCATCGCCACCAGCGCGGACCCGCGGCACCCGGCGGGCGTGGACCGGTTGTGGCGGGCCTGTGCCGAGGCCGGTGACCTGTACCGGGCCGAGTACGTGGGGCTTTACTGCGTGGGCTGCGAGGCGTACCTGACCGGCGACGAGCTGGACGGCGCCGGGAACTGCCCCGAACACGGTGTGCCGCCGCAGCGCGTCGCCGAACGGAACTGGTTCTTCCGGCTGTCCCGGTACACCGACGCGCTGCGTGCCGCGATCACGGACGGCCGGCTGCGGATCGAGCCGGTGGCCCGCCGCAACGAGGTGCTGGCATTTCTCGACGGCGGGTTGCGGGACTTCTCCATCTCCCGGTCCCGGGACCGGGCCCGGGGCTGGGGCATCCCGGTTCCCGGGGATCCCGAGCAGGTCATCTACGTGTGGTGGGACGCGCTGGGCAACTACGTGACCAGTCTCGACTACGGCGCGCCCGACGGGCCGGGTGCCGCGTACCGGCGCTGGTGGGCCGGGGCCGACCGGCGGACACACCTCGTCGGCAAGGGGGTGCTGCGGTTCCACGCGGTCTACTGGCCGGCGATGCTGCTCTCGGCCGGCCTGCCGCTGCCCACCGACATCCTGGTGCACGACTATCTCACGGTGGACGGCCACAAGATCAGCAAATCGGCGGGTACGACGGTGGACCCGGTCGAGCTGATCGAGCGGTACGGCGCCGACGCGGTGCGCTGGTGGTTGCTGCGCGAGGTACCGAAGGTCGGTGACGCCGACTTCACCCTCGCCCGGCTCGTCGATCGGGCCAACGATGACCTGGCCGGTGGGATCGGCAACCTGGTCAACCGGGTGGTCGCCATGCTGCACCGGTACCGCGCGGGAGTGATCCCGGCCGCCGGGTCCGGGCCCGCGCCCGCCCACTCGGCACGACCGGACCCGACCGGCTCGGCGTCGCGGCCCGACCGCGATGGTCCGGGGTCGCCCGGGGCCGGCGCTGACCCGGGATCGCCGGTGAGCCACGGTGACCCGGGGTCGCCAGGGGCCGATGCCGACACCGGTGACCTCGTCGCGGCCTGCGCGGCGGTACCGGGACTGGTCGACGCGGCCCTCGCCGAGGCCGACTTCCGGCGGGCCACCGCCGCGGTGTGGACGATCGTCACCGAGGCCAACCGGCTCATCGAACGGGTCCGACCGTGGGAACTGGCCCGCGCCGAGCGGGCCGAACGTTCCGAACGGACCGAGCACGCCGGGCACGCCGAGCGATCCATTGTGGTCGGCGGCCTCGGGTCCGCCGCCGCCGTCGGTGGTTCCGGGCCGGGCGTCGGTACCGAGGTCGCCGGGCCGGGCGGTACCGGGGTCGCCGGGCCGAGTGGCGGTGCGGTGGGTACGGCCGGCCGGCGGCTCGACACGGTGCTGGGCGCGCTGCTCGCGGCCTGTCGTGAGCTGGCCGACGAACTCGCGCCGTTCCTGCCGGACGCCGCCGCCCGGGTGAGCGCGCAGGTCACCCCGGTCGAGGGGACGCTGCCGCCGGCCCAGCCGCTGTTCCCGCGCATCGAGGCGACGGGCGGGTGAGCGGAGCCGGCGACACCGTGAGGTGAACGGCGGTGAGCCGGCCCGGCGACACCGCGAGGCGAAGGCGGGTCGACCGGGTCGGTGGCACCGCGATCCAATGTGGGGTTTGTGGCCCGTAGGGTGTGCCGATACCCCTACCGGAGGAACTGATGACCCAGCCTGACATCACCGTGGTCCGGGCCACGACCGCCGACGCCGACGAACTCACCGGGATCCTGGCCACCGCCTTCCTGGCCGACCCGATCAGCCAGTGGCTGTTCCCGAGCGAGGCTGACCGGGAGCGCCTGCACCCGGCCTTCTTCCGGCCGTTCGTCGACCTGACCCTCGCCGACGGTGAGGCGTACACCACCGCCGACCGCTCCGGGGTGACCCTCTGGCTGCCGGTGGACGTACACGCACACGCCGAACCGGACGACCTCGGACCGGTGTTCGAGGCGGCCGTGGGCCCCGAGTACGCCAAGCGGTTCGCGGTGCTCGACCAGCTCATGTCGGACAGCCACCCGACCCATGAGAACCACGCCTACCTGCCGTTCATCGCGGTCCGACCGGATCGGCAGGGGCACGGTGTCGGCGAGGCGCTGCTGCGGCACCGACTGGCCCTCCTGGACGAGGTCGGCACGCCGGCGTACCTGGAGGCGAGTCGCCCGCGCAACGCCGCGCTGTACCAGCGGCTGGGCTTCACCCGGATGGAGAACACCATCGACCTGCCGGACGGGCCGAGCCTCTACCCGATGTGGCGCAAACCAGCCTGAGTGAAAGGAAGGGCCCCCTGTTATCGCCTTCTGTAGAACAAGGGTCCCTTCCTAACGCCTGAGCCACCGCGCGGGGCCTCGCGGTGGGCGATTGTCCGTGCGACAGTGAGCCGGTGCGGCAGGACCGGTGGGCTGAGTGGGTGCTGCGTCGGCGCGACGGGGACAACGCGGACGTCCGGGTACGGGTGGCGCCGCTGATCGGCGCGTACCGGGATCGGGTGCTGGACCGGGCCGGCGTCGTCGCCGGCGACGTGGTGCTGGACGTGGGCACCGGCGACGGGCTGGTCGGGTTCGGCGCGCTGGACCGGGTCGGGCCGACCGGCCGGGTCATCTTCAGCGACATCTCGGAGGACCTGCTCACCGAGTGCTGGCGGCGGGCCACCGCGGCCGGCAAGGTCGACCAGTGCCGGTTCGTGCTGGGCAGCGCCGACGACCTGCGGAACGTGCCGGGCCGCTCGGTGGACGTGGTGACCACCCGGTCCGTGCTGATCTACGTACGGCGCAAGGAGGCCGCGTTCGCCGAGTTCTTCCGGGTGCTCCGGCCCGGTGGCCGACTGTCCATCTTCGAGCCGATCAACGGCTTCGCCGCCGAGGCGCGCGGCGGCCTGTTCGGGCTGGACATGACGCCGATCGAGGACCTGCTGCGCCGGCTGGTGCGGGTGTACGAGCCGATGCCCGCGGCGGAGAACCCGATGCTCAACTTCGACGAGCGGGACCTGCTGCGGATGGTCCGGGACACCGGGTTCACCGGCATCGAGTTGGACTACCGGGCCGAGGTGGAGGTGCCGGCCCCGCTGCCCACCCGGGACTGGGACGTGCTGAAGAAGACCTCGCCGAACCCGCTGGCCCCGACCTACGAGGAGGCGCTGGCCGAGGCGCTGAACCCGGCCGAACGCGAGCAGGTCGAGTCGTACCTTCGGGCGGCGCTGGCCACCGGCGCGACCGGGCACCGCACGATGGCCACCGCCTACCTGCGCGCCGTGCGTCCCTGACCCGCCGGGCAACGATCCCGGGCCGGCGGGACCGCGCCGCCCGAGGTCAGGAGGCGGCGCCCAGTTTCCCGGCGAGCGCGTCGAGGTCGGGGACGAACCACACCTGGCCGCCCCGGTTCGACTCGTGGACGAGGGCCCGGAGGGCGGCGCTGGCCGCCAGGTGCCGGGAGATGTCGCCGACGACGACCAACCGCAGCCGGTAGTTGACGAACTTCTGCATGATCTCCCCGGCGAACCGGCTCCCGAGTGAGAAGAACCGCTCGTCGAGTCGTTCCGCGGGCACCGCCACCACCTGGGCGCCGAGGAAGGCCGCGCCGATCAGGTCCAGCGCGTCCGCCTCGGTCGCTATCCGCGGTCCGTCGGGGTCGCACACCAGCACCGGTACGCCGCCGAACTCACGTACCTCGTCAGGCATGGCCGCCCTCCCCGGCGAGCCGGCCGGGGTCGTCGCTGAGCAGGCGATCCTCCCCGTCGAACAGGCCGCTGTCGCCGTCCAGCACGGCATCGAGCAGCCGCAGCAGGTCAGCGGTGGCGGTCGCGCCGCCCAGGATCATGACGGTCATCCGGTGTCGCTCCTCGTCGTACAGGGTCTGGACCCGCAGCGGGTGCGCGGGGTCGGGGGTGGTGTTGACGCTGGCCAGGACGAGCGTGCCGAGCCGGTCGGCCGCGGCTCGGTCCAGATCATCGACGTGTACGACGCTGGACACGCCGACCGACCGCCCACGGCTGGGCGCGGTGGGTGTCGTGGTCCGGGTCAGCGCGTCGAGGTCGGCGCGGGCGATCCGGTACTGCTTGCCGATCCGGACCGCCCGCAGCCGGCCGGTCCGGATGTAGCCACGCACGGTGCGTACGTGCAGACCGAGCAGGTTGGCCACCTGCTCCACCGAGTACATGTCGTTACTCATTTATCCCTACTCTAGGCGCTCTGAGGGAATGATAGGGAAGTTTTCGTCCAAGGCATCATCCCGATGGCGGCAGGCGGGTGGAAACCGGTGGTGCCGCCGGCCCTTCCGTGACAGCGTTCGGTGCCTTCGACACGGGGGAGGCGGGCGTGCCGGAACGGCGGTTCGTGCGACCGACGGACCTCGCCGGTCTGGTCGGCGAGGTGTACGGGTCGTCCCGGCGGCTCACCGGGCTGACCCGGCTGGCCGGCGGCACCAGCAAGGGTGTGTACCGGCTCACCCTCGATGACGGGTTCCGGGCGGTCCTCTACGTCTGGAGCGACGCCGAGAACTACTGGCCGGAGCCCGCAGCGGACCCGACCGGCCAGCCCGCCGGCCCGTCCGTCCGTGCCCGCCGAACCGTCCGTGTCCGCCGGTCCGTCCGTGTCCGCCGACCCGTCGGCCGGCGCGGCCGGCGCGGGGGCGTTCGTGGCCGCCACCGAGCGGCTGGCGGCGCTGGGTGTGCGTACCCCGGCGATCCACCTCGTGGATACCGGTCGCCGGCACCAACCGGCGGACCTGGCCCTGGTCGAGGACCTGCCCGGCGGAACCCTGGCGGAACTGATCGAGCGGTCCCCGGCCGATGCGGGGCCGACGCTGGCCGAGCTGGCCGGGATGCTGACCCGGATGCACGCGCAGCGCGGCCGGTACCCGGGACGGCTCACCCGCACCGGGGCCGGGACCGAGGCCGGCACCGACATCGAGGCCGGCGCCGGGACCAGGGCCGACGCCGGGAGCCGGGCCGGGACCGGGACTGGGACTGGGACCGGGGGCCGCTACGAGGGCCGGGCGGCGGTCGTGGCCGGGTTGGATCTGGCGCTGGCGCATCTCGCCGCCGTCGCGGCCCGCGTCCCCCGGGTGCGGGCGGCGCGGGACCGGGTCGAGGAGCGGCTCCGGTCGCTCGCCGCCGCGGTGCCACCCCGGGACGGGTACGCGCTGATCCACGGCGAGCTGGGACCGGACCACGTGCTGCTGGACGGCGTCGGCCGGCCGGTCCTGATCGACATCGAGGGGCTGAGATACCACGACGTGGAGGCCGAACACGTCTTCCTGGCGCTGCGGTTCGGGGCCGCGTACGGGCCGCTCCGGGTTCCGGGGCTGGACCCGGCGCGGCTGCGGTTCTACGACCTGGCGCAGTCACTGTCGCTGGTCGAGGGCCCGCTACGGATCGTGGACGGCGACTTCCCGGACCGGGACTTCATGCTGGCGATCGCCGCCTTCCACACCGATCGGCTGCTGGAACTCGCCGCCGACTCGGCGGAGATGCCCTGACCCTGCGCCACGGTCGGGCCGGGGTCGGCGCCGGGCGGCCGCGGGTGCCGCCGGGGTCGGCGCCGGGACGCTGCGGGTGCCGCCAGGGGTGGGGCCCGGCGGCTGCGGGTGCCGCCGGGTCGAGGCCCGGCGGCTGCGGGTGCCGCCGGGGTCAGTTCGTGTCGACGGCGGACGCCTCGAACCGCTCACCGACGCTCAGTCGGCCGGGCCGGACCACCTCGGCGTACCACCCGAAGCACGCCGCCGCGCCCAGCCCGGCGATCGGCACCCGGTAGCGCCGGGCCAGCTCGGCCAGCAGCGACCGGTCCACCGGCTCGGCCGGTCCGGCCAGCCCCGGCACGACGCAGCGGGGTGTGGGCACCAGCACCCGCAGTTCCACCTCGGCGAACCGGATCCGCTGGCCCGGCTCGGGCTCCCGATCGGTGTCCAGCACCAGGTTGGGCCGGAACCGGCCCACCGGTACGTCCGGCCGGTCGAGCCGGTCGGCGAGCCGGGCCAGCGCGCCGGTCGTCACCAGATGCACCGCGCCGAAGTCGTGAAACCGGCCACCGGGACGCGCCCCGGAAACCGCCGTCACGGTCTCCGCCCCGGGTCGCAGTTCGGCCATCCACTCCGGAACCATGCCCGGTTCCTCCGGCAGCAACCGGTGCAGCCGCGCCTCCGCCGGCACGGTGCGGGTGAGCCGCACCGGGCGGCCGAGCAGGTCACTCAGCGCCGCGTCGGCCTGGCCCGAACCGACGAGCAGTTCCCGGCCAGCGACCCGGACCGTCACCGTCGCGGCGTCGTCCCGGTCATGGTCGGCGCCGTCCGGCCGATCCGGGCCGGCGTGGTCCGCGCCGTCCGGGTCCGCGCCGTCCGCCGGGCCGGATCCGGGCACCAACCGGGCCGGTACGTCCAGCAGCCGTGCCCACCGGCCCGGGTGCTTCGCGCTGCCCACCGTGCCGTCCGTGGTGTCGAGGCACGCCCAGCCCCGGTCACCGGCGAGCCCGGCCGACTGCACCCGGACCGCGTCGACGGCCTCGCCACCGGCGCTCTTCACCGGATAACGCAGTATTCGTGCGACGGTTCCCACCCGCACATTTTCGCATCGCCCGGCGCCGGGAATCAGTGCCCTCTGCCGGTCGTCTCCTGCCAGGGGTCGACGACCTCGACGCCTGTCTCGGTGAAGTCCCTGGTGTTGCGGGCGGCGAGAGTGGCAACGCAGCGATTCCCGGCGTTGACCTTCCGGCAGCAGCGCGATGCCGTAGCGGATCTCGGCGACAGATGGTGAGGGTGGCAGTACCGTATCCTCGGCCGATGGAGCTGGAGTTCGGTGGTGAGGTCTGGTTCTGGCGCGGGCCGGCGCCGCACCATTTCGTCACCGTTCCGGCGGACGAGTGCCGCGCGCTGGAGGCGGCCGCTCCGATCGTCAGTTACGGCTGGGGCATGATCCCGGTCGCCGTCCGGATCGGTGACACCGAGTGGACGACGTCGCTGTGGCCGAAGGACGGCCGGTACATCGTGCCGCTGAAGGCGCGGGTACGTCAGGCCGAGGGGATCGACGTCGGGGACACCGTACGGATCCGGCTGACCGTCGACGCCTGAGTGGCGCCGGCCGCGAGCTGCTGGGCGACCAGCCCGGGACCGACGACCGGCAGTCACACGGCCAGGACGACTTTGCTACGAAGGGTGCCGGCGCCCAGTTCGGCGTGCACGGCGGCCACCTCGGCCAGCGGCCGGACGACCTGCGGCCGCAGCGTCAGCCGTCCCTCGTCCAGTGCGGTCATCGCCTCGGCCAGGGCCGAGGCGATGCCGTGCGGAATCGCGCTGGAGAGCACGACCCCGAACTGAGGGCCGCGCGGATCGGACAACGTGATCACCCGGTCCGGGCCACCGGCGAGATGAACCGCGGCCTCGAGATCGGAACGACCCGACGCATCGAGAACAGCGTCGACAGCGGTAACGCTCTCGCCAAGCGGACGGGCATAGTCGATCGGCGTGGCGCCCAGCTGCTCCGCCACGGCGAAGTCCGCTCGACGTACGGCCGAGAAGACGTTGGCGCCCGCCGCCACGGCCAGCTGTGTCGCGATGGTGCCGACCGCGCCGGCGCCACCAAGGATCAGCAGCCGCTCGCCCGAGGTGACCCCCAGCAGGCGTAGCACCCGAACCGCGGCCTCGCCCGAGGCGGGCATCGCAGCCGCGTCCTCCCAGCTGACACGCGAGGGCTTAGGTACCCAGAAGCTCGCCACCACGTACCCGGCGTAGCCACCCAGACCTGGCAGGGACACCGCGACCTCGTCACCCGGCGTGACGTCGGGTACGTCGGCACCGACCGCGTCGACCACACCGGCGGCCTCGAAGCCGAGGATCGCCGGGTCGGCCAGCTTGAAGACGTGTTGCAGGTGCCCTGCCCGGATCGCCAGATCGGTTGGGCCGACTCCGGCGAACCGGACGGCCACCCGGATCTGCCCCGGGCCTGGCTCCGGCACGTCGACCGTGGACAACCGCAGAACATCGGGATCGCCATAATCGGACATCACGGCTGCTTGCATCAGGTTCCCCCCGGGTGACTTCGGACCGATGAGACCGACCGTCATCGCTTCAGCAGCCCGGTGGCGACGTCCCACAGGTGGGCGGCATTGTCGGCGTCCACGGCCCAGGCGGCGACGCCCTTGCCGAACATCTCCGGCGGCTCGGTGAGGGTGGGCGACTCGTTGCAGTCCTCGAAGTAGCGCCCGCCGACGCCGTCGAGCAGCGGAGAGGCGGCCAGCAGGACCGAGGTGGCCGCGCCCTGCGGCGGGGTCTTGCGCAGGTGGTCCGGCGTGCGCAGGCCGCCGGTGTGCTTCTGGAGTCCGGTGGCGATCGCGCCCGGGTTCAGCGCGTTGGCCACGATGCCGTCGGCGCTCCACCGGCGCGTGGCCTCGACGGCGAGGAGTACGTCGCCGGTTTTCGACTGGCCGTACGCGGTCCAGCGGTCGTATTCACGGTGGGTGTAGTCGATGTCGTCATAGGCGATGTCGGACATGAAGTGGGCGTTGGACGAGAGCGCCACAATCCGGGCACCGTCGGCCGCGGCCAGGGCGTCGTGCAGGCCCAGGGTCAGTGCGAAGTGGCCGAGATAGTTGGTGCCGAACTGAAGTTCGTGGCCCTGGGCGGTGGTCTGCCGGTCCGGCACGGCCATGATTCCGGCGTTGTTGACCAGGATGTGCAGCGGGCCCGACCAGGCCCGGATGAACGTGTCGACCGAGTCGAGGTCGGCCAGGTCGAGCGCGGCGGCCTGGACGCTTCCGGGCAGTTCGCCGGCCAGCCGGCGGGCCGCGGCCACGTCCCGGGTCGCGATGGTGACCTCGGCGCCGGCCGCGGCCAGGGCGCGCGTCGTCTCCCGGCCGATGCCGGTGGCGCCGCCGGTCACCACGGCGCGTCTGTCGGTGAGGTCGACACCGGCCAGAACCTCGCTGGCGGTGCTGGTGAACCCGAAGGGCGTGGTGATCAGATCTGCCATGTCAACGACGGTACGGCGACCCGGAGTGACGTGCCTGGGGTTGTCACTCATAGGGACCACCCTCTCAGGGGCTTGAGCGGACCGAATCGCGCAACGTGGCCAGCTTCGCCTCCGACTCGCTGCCGGGCACGGCGTGGTGGATGACGAGGAACTGGGCGTCGGTGCCGGTGACGTACAGCTTCTCGTACATCAGTTCGAGTTCGCCCAGGGTCGGGTGACGCAGCGTCCGGGCACCGCCGGTGGTCTCCTTGACGTCCTGGCGGTCCCAGACGGCCCGGAAGTCGTCGTTGGTGGCGCGGAGCTCACCGACCAGCGCCTGGAGGCGCTCGGATCCGCCGTCGGCGCCCACTACCAGGCGGGCGTTGGCGACGACCTCGGCGACCACGGTGTCCCACTGGGGGTACATCGCGCGGACGGCCGGGTCGGTGAACGCGGCCCGCAGCAGGTTCACCCCGATGCGCTGACTGGGAAAGAGGGCCTCGGCGAGCGGGTTGGCGGCCAGGACGTCCAGGTATTTGCCGTGCACGAAGGCGGGTACCTCGCGCAGCCCCTGCACCAGCAGACCGATGCCGTTGGGCACCTGCTGCGGGTCGGCGTCGAGGACGGCGCTCCGCGCACGGCCGGCGAGTTTGCGGAGGTAGCGGGCGCCGTCCTCGTCCAGTTGCAGGGCCCGGGCCAGGGCGTCCACGACCTGCGGCGAAGGGCTGTCGTTGCGGCCCTGCTCGAGGCGTACGTAATAGTCGGGACTGATCGCGGCCAGCTTGGCCACCTCTTCGCGGCGCAGCCCGCGGACCCGCCGCAGCTTGCCGTCACGTTCGACCGGGCGCACGACGGCACGTCGTGCGCGAAGGAACTCGCCCAGGGGCGTCGGCTGTGGCACGCGCTCCAAGCTACCGAAAGCGGGAGGTCGCGTTGCCCACGACGGCGGGCGAAGTCCCGGGACGACCGGGCCGAAGGTCCCGGGCAGGTCGGGGGTTTGTGCCCTAACCGGGGCACCACCGATCGCGGACGCTGTACGCAGCTCAAAGGTTCACATCCGCGCCGCACACCCCCGCCAAGGAGCACCCCATGAAGCGCCGCACCCTCGACATCCTGTTCAGCATCGGCGGCCTCGGGATCGCCGTCCTCCTGCTGGTCGTCGGGATCGTCCTGACCACGAACGCCAACTTCGCGAACAACTACGTACACGACCAGCTCGGTCAGCAGAACATCACCTTCACCCCCGCGGCCCAGCTCAGCGACGAGGAGAAGCAGTCCGCCTGCCTGGTGACGTACGCCGGCCAGAAGATGACCACCGGCAAGCAGGCCGAGTGCTACGCCAACGAGTACATCGGGCTGCACCTCAAGTCGATCGCCGGTGGTCAGACGTACGCGGACCTGGGCAAGCCGCAGAGCCAGCTCAAGGCCCAGGTGGCGCAGGCCGAGCAGGCCAAGGCCCCGAACCTGCCCGACCTGCAGAAGCAACTCGCCGACGTGACCGCTCAGCGGGAGACCGTCTTCAAGGGCGAGACGCTGCGCGGGCTGCTGCTCACCTCGTACGGTTTCAGCGAGTTCGGGGTGAAGGCCCGGCAGGGCGCGCTGGCCATGTATCTGGGTGCCGCGCTGATGCTGCTGCTGTCGATCGCCGGCCTGGCGCACGGGCTGCGCACCCCGGCGAGCGCCACCTTCGCCGCGCCGGAGCCCACCGCCGGCCGCCCGGAGACCGAGCCGACCGCCGGCAGGCGGCCCGAGCCGGCCAGCGGCAAGGGTCCGGCCAACGACCAGGGAAAGGCGCCGGTCACCGTCTGACCGCTGGTTCAACCCGTACCCCCGGCCCCGGCGATTCGTCGGAGCCGGGGGTACGGCCGTGCGCGCCGTCCGGGCGTACCGATGGAAGATGCGCCGTTTCCTCGGTGGCGCCGGTCGGGTTGTACCGGACGTGAAGCCGAACGAACGCCACCTTCCGGGACTGCCGCGATGAGCCGCGCGGAACTGCCGGGGCCGGGCTGGCGGGTCCGGTGGGCCCGGCAGGAGAACCGGCGTCGGCTGCGGGACTACCACGAGACGGTGGCGGCCTGGCGCCGCCGGGACGAGGAGCTGCGCGGGTTCCGAACGGCCGCCGACGACCTCCGGGAGACAGCCGACCGGGCCGGGTTGGCCATCGCCCTCGATCCGGACGAGCTGGTCCTCGCCGTGGCCCCGGCCGCCCGGTTGGTGGCGGTACGGGCCCGGCACGCAGCCGGCACGCCCGGTGCGGAGCCGGTACCGGCACCGGTCGCGGCGGGCCCGCTCAACGGTCGGCCGCCGTACGGGCTGCGGACCGTGGACGGTGGACTGGCCGTGGTGACGAACCGGCGGCTCGTCCTGTCCGGCCGCTCAGCCGAGCGGGAATGGTCGTACCGGGACCTGGTCGGGCTCGGGCACCACCCGACGGCGCCGCTGACCCTGCTCTACCGGCGCGGCCGGCGCAGCCTGACCGGACTCCAGCTCGGGTCGACCGGCTCCGCCTGGTTCCGGTTCGCGCTGACCATGGCCTACGCGACCGAGAACGGGCGCCGGGCCGCGGTGTTGGCCCGGCTGGACGAACTGATCGACGCGCACCGGGCGGCCCGGCCCGCCCGGCCGGCCATCGCGGCGGCCTCCGCGGCGCCCCGCCAGGCGCTGCTGCCGGAGGGGGCGCTGGCCGTCACCGGCGCCCTCGCCGTGGCGATGCTGGCGGCGGCCGGCACGCTGCTGTGGATCGACGGGGCGAGCCGGCGACCGGTGGCGGCCCCCGAACGCGCGGTGCCACCCGGGCCGGTGGTGTTGGACGATCCGGTGGCGTCGCGTTCGTCCGGGCCGGCCCACCCACCGGGCCCGACGGGATCGGCGCGGCCGGCGGCGGCCCGGGCGACGCGGGCGACCCACCCCTGTCCCGTCGACCCGCCGCCGGCCCGCCGCCGGTCGACGGCCGGCCCGTCGACCCCGGCCACCCCGGACGACGACCAGCCGGTCTCGCCGCCCCCCGCCCCGGTGCCGTTGTGCGGGGCGCCGGCCAATCCTTACGGCTACACCTTCTGCGGGGGCGCGTACGTGACCGCGCCGGTGCCGGGGGTGTGTGACTACTTCGTCTGCGTCGAGGACTTCTGGCCCGGGACCGGCTATCTGGTCCAGTGCGTCGACGACATGATCAGCCGGGAGGGCGGCCTGATCCTCGCCTGCGCGACGCACGGTGGCGTCCGCCGAGCCGTGTACGTGTGAGAACCCCCGACGACGATCGGGCCGCCACCCGGGAGTTCCCCAGGTGGCGGCCCATCCGTGATCGTGGTGGTCAGTCGATGTCGGTCATGGTGTTCCAGCCTTCGCCGATCTGGCTGCGGGCGGTGTTGTAGGTGTTCATTCCGGTGCCGCCGGTGTGGGGGTAGAGCCAGAGGTCGCCGGTGGTGTCGCGGCTGATGATGTCGGTTCGGTTGTCGCCGTTGAGGTCGCCGAAGGTGATGGCGGTCATGGTGTTCCAGCCTTCGCCGATTTGGCTGCGGGTGCCGAAGGTGGAGGTGCCGGTGGCGCCGGTGTTGGGGTAGAGCCACTGGTCGCCGGTGGTGTCGCGGCTGATGATGTCGGGTTTGCCGTCGCCGTTGATGTCGGCGAGGTTGATGGCGGTCATGCCGTTCCAGCCGGTGCCGATTTTGCTGGCGGTGCCGAAGGTGTAGTCGCCGGTTGCGCCGGTGTTGGGGTAGAGCATGAGGTCGCCGTTGGTGTTGCGGCCGATGATGTCGGTTTTGCCGTCGGTGTTGATGTCGGCGAAGTTGATGGTGGACATGACGTTCCAGCCCTGGCCGACCTTGGTGGGGGTGCCGAAGGTGGTCGTGCCGGTGCCGCCGGTATTGGGATAGAACATGAGATCGCCGTTGGTGTTGCGGCCGATGATGTCGGGTTTGCCGTCGCTGTTGATGTCGGCGAGGTTGATCGCGGTCATGGTGTTCCAACCGGTGCCGACCTGGACGCGGGTGCCGAAGGTGTAGGCGCCGGTCGCGCCGGTGTTGGGATACAGCCAGAGGTTGCCGCTGGTGTCCCGGCTGACCACGTCGGTGCGGCCGTCACCGTTCAGGTCCACCAACGTCCCGGTCAACGTCGACGGTGGCACCGTGCTGTCGACGATCTTGTTGTAGTGGATGCCGCTGAAGTTCGCGGTCAGGTACGACCAGGACATCCGGCTGTGTTCGGTCTTGCGGCCGTAATCGTGTTCGCCGTATGTCCAGATGCCCTGGCTGTGGTCGGCGTCGCTCACGTACTTCTCGAACAGTTCGATGTGACCGTCGGTGAGCACGGCGTCGCCGGCCTTGAGGGAGTTGAGGCTGACATTGCTCTTCCCCGAGTAGGCGGCGAAGTCACCCGTGTTGAAGTCCCAGCCGTCCGACTTCTTGGGCAGGTGCCAGGCCATGGCCACAAAGCCGGAACAGTCCGGACGGTAGCTGTGGCCGTCGCCGTCCGAGATGGCGTCGCTCTGACTCTGGCTGTACCAGGTGTCGCCTCGGTTGAGCCAGTAGACCGAGCGGTCGATCGTTTCCTGCCGGATGATCGATCCACCCACGGTGGACGCCGCCTCCGCGGGCGTGACCAGGGTGGTCACCGCGGCGCCGCCGCCAATCGCGAGGGCGAGTCCCAGACCGAGCGCCAACCGGCCGGTACGACGGAAGTTCTGCATGATGCTGCCTTTCTGCCTGCTGTGGTGGGGCGGTCCGGCGGAGGTTGCCGCCGGCCCGGTGCGTGTCTGTGCCGGTGGGGGCGGTCAGTCGATGTCGGTCATGGTGTTCCAGCCTTCGCCGACCTGGCTGCGGGCGGTGTTGTAGGTGTTCATTCCGGTGCCGCCGGTGTGGGGGTAGAGCCAGAGGTCGCCGGTGGTGTCGCGGCTGATGATGTCGGTTCGGTTGTCGCCGTTGAGGTCGCCGAAGGTGATGGCGGTCATGCCGCTCCAGCCTTCGCCGATCTGGGTTCGGGTGCCGAAGGTGGAGGTGCCGGTGGCGCCGGTGTTGGGGTAGAGCCAGTGGTCGCCGGTGGTGTCGCGGCTGATGATGTCGGGTCGGTTGTCGCCGTTGATGTCGGCGAGGTTGATGGCGGTCATGCCGTTCCAGCCGGTGCCGATTTTGCTGGCGGTGCCGAAGGTGTAGTCGCCGGTTGCGCCGGTGTTGGGGTAGAGCATGAGGTCGCCGGCGCTGTTGCGGCCGATGATGTCGGTTTTGCCGTCGGTGTTGATGTCGGCGAAGTTGATGGTGGACATGACGTTCCAGCCCTGGCCGACCTTGGTGGGGGTGCCGAAGGTGGCCGTGCCGGTGCCGCCCGTGTGGAGGTAGAGCCAGAGGCTTCCGGCCGCGTCTCGGCCGATGATGTCGGGTCGACCGTCGCCGTTGATGTCGGCGAGGTTGATCGCGGTCATGCCGTTCCAACCGGTGCCGACCTGGACGCGGGTGCCGAAGGTGTAGGCGCCGGTCGCGCCGGTGTTGGGATACAGCCAGAGGTTGCCGCTGGTGTCGCGGCTGACCACGTCGGTGCGGCCGTCACCGTTCAGGTCCACCAACGTCCCCGTCAACGTCGCGGCCGTGTTGCCCCCGGCCAGCGCCGCGAGCTGCGCGCGGGTGCCGCGGAAGACATCGGAATCGTGTACCAGCGTGGAGTCGCAGTCCGGGATGTTGTACTGCCAGAACGTCCAGTTGGTGCCCCAGCCCGGTACCGAAGGTGCCGAGCTGTTGCAGCTCGCGATGTCCAGCAGGTAGTGACTGAACGCCGAGCTGCCACCGGTGCAGGGGTTCCACCAGTTGACGTTGGTGTAGATCATCGGAACGACGCCGGTCCGGCTCTCGACCCTGCTCAGGAACGACTGCATCCAGCTGTTCATCGCGGTGGTCGACAGGCCGTAGCAGGCCGGTAGGCCGAGGCTGGAGTAGGGCCACTCCATGTCGAGGAAGGGCGGCAGCGTCTGCCCGTCCCGGGCGAAGGCCATGCCGTCCACGAAGTGGTCAGCCTGGCCGACCGGGTTGCCCAGGTCGGGCCGTCCGAAGGCGTACGCCCCGACGTACAGGCCGGCCGCCTTGGCGTCCCGGTTGTCGGCGGCGAAGTAGGGATTGGTGTACGAGACGCCCTCGGTGGCCTTGACGTACGCGAACTCCATGCTGCCGGACAGGGACGGCCAGTTGAGCGTCCTGCCACCCGAGTGGTCGTGGCTGGACACGTCGATGCCGTTGATCGGGTAGTTGGCCGGCTGCGTCTTTCCGTAGTTCGACGGGGAGCCGGGATCGTTGGGATGACTGACCCCGGCATAGCCGCCGTCGTCCCCCGGAGCTGGTTCGGTGGCCGCGAACGCGGCGGTCGCGGGGGCGAGCGCGAGTGCCGCGACCGCGGCCAGCAGCACTCGGGACAGGTACCTTCGCATGACTTTCCTTCCATCGTGGGTGCGGTAGAAGCTGTTGGTGGACGACCGCCGTCAGGGGGTCGCGCCGGCCGGTCGGGGCCGGCGGGCCTGGGTCGTACCGGCCGCCGTCAGGGCGCGGTGAGCGGGCCGACCGTGAGCTGGCCGTGGGCGCAGACCGGTCCGGCGGCGAATGGGACATTCAGCTGGGTGTGCTGGCCGGGCGCGAAGACGGCGAGCTGCACGGCCGATGGCTGGCACGGTCCGGCGGCCGGCTCGTCGGTCGCGGCCCGGGTGCTCCAGCGCAGCGTCGACCAAGCGGTGCTCCCGGGCTCAAGTCGGACGAGCCGGGGGACGCCGTCGGGCACGCTGTACGTCGAGATCGGGTCGTCGCCCCGACCCAGGAGCTGGAACTCGGGGAACCCCTTGACCGAGCAGGCGGTCCGGGACTGATTCCGTAAGCCGATCCGGCCCGTCCGTTGGTGGTCGGCGTCGGTGCTCACCTCAAGTTCGGCGGTCAGCGCCGTACCCGGGCAGGGGCGCGGGGTTCCGGATGCGGGTGGAGTGCCCGTCGTCGCGCCGTGCCGGTCCGACCCGGAGTCGACGACCCGGGACCCGGACGGCGCCGAACTGGTCGACCCCGCTGGGCTGGTGCTGACCGGCACCCCGTCGGCGGACGCCGGTCGGACCGGATCGACCATCGTCGGACCGGTCCGGCCGACGGTGAGTGGTGGGGTGGTTGGCTGGCGTGCCGCCTGTGACGTCCCGACCATCAGGACGACGGCCACCGCCCCGACGAGAACGGCCGATCCGGCGGTGACAAGCGTTCGACGCTTCAGTCGCATGATTCTCCCCCTTGGAAAATGCCCGACGGAGGTGCCGGGGATCTGTCGGAGCGGTGCGGTCAAGATTGCGCGGAACGATTCAGGAACCGATCCGCCAGCTTGAAAATCTGGAGCAGATCCGGCTTGCGACCCGCCATGCCACGGTGTCCGCCTCGGACTGGCTGGTGGACTGGACGAAGATGGTGGCGGTGAAAGTGCTGCTCCCGGAGTCGGTCAAAATATGGACGTGCTGTACGCCTTCTCCCGGGAGTGCGTGTTCGAACACCAGTGAGCGGAGTGTCGTCGTCAACGGCGTGGACGGCGGCGGTTCCGGTGAGCCCTCATCCGCTACGAGGGTCACCGAGCTCATGTACACCGTGCGGGTCGTCAGTCGGAAGGCCATATTGTCGAAACGCTCGTCAGCCCCATTCGGCACCTCCCAGTTGGACCAGCAGTTCCCAGCAGAAACAGAAACCCGCCACTTCGGATGCGCGGGCAGGCAGCATCGATTTGCACATGGTGAGACACCCCCGTGTCTTTCTTGCGGAACAATTCCGCTCCCCCTCGTTCGGGAGGAGCATTTCCCTGCTGAAATGACGTTCTCAGGTCGGGCGCCGGAAGTCACGAGTCCGGAGGTGGGAGCAAGCTGCCTGGAAGGTTGTTCCCAGCGTCAGCGGCTTTGGCGGTGACCGATGGGGTTGCCGGTGCGTCGCCCGGCGGAAGACAATGGGCCGGGATCTCGAACGGGGGTCAACGGGGTGCTGGAGTCGTTGGGCATTACGGCCGTAGCCGATGCCGTGTACAGATCGATGCTGGATCATCGCGAGTGGGGCGTCGCCGAGATCAGCGCGAACCTCGGGGTGCCGGAGATGAAGGTCCGGGCGGCCCTGGACGAACTCGCCGAGCGGCGGTTGCTACGTACCTCCGGCCAGGACGATCAGCTGCGGCCGGTGAGCCCGGCCGTCGGCCTGGCGATGCTGGTCGCCCAGGCCGAGGCCGAGATGCAGGCCCGGCGCGAGCAGATCGAGAGCGCCCGCGCGGTGGTTGCGGCGATTGTCGCCGAGCACGAGGCATCGCACGACCGCGATCTCCTCGTCCGGCTCGAAGGGATCGACGCCGTCCGTGACCGGCTGGCCGAGTTGGCCGCCGCGGCGACCGTCGAGTGCCTGTCCTTCAACCCGAACACCGCGCAGACCTCCGACGCCAAGGCGGCCAGTCGGGGGCTCAACGGCGACCTGCTGGCCCGTGGGGTGGCGATCCGCTGTGTCTACCAGGACAGCTTCCGCAACCATCCGCTGATGCTGGAGTACGCCCAGTGGCTGACCGGGCTGGGCGGTCAGGCGCGTACCGCGCCGTCGGTGCCGATGATGATGGTCGTGTTCGACCGACGCACCGCGCTGCTGCCACTGGACCCCGAGGAGAGCCACAAGGGAGCGTTGGCGATCAGCAGTCCAGGGATCGTCGCGGCCGTCTGCGCGCTCTTCGAGCAGGTCTGGTGCACCGCCACCCCGATCGGACAGGCGATGGTTCCCGCCGACACCGGTCTCAGCCCGGGCCAGCGGGAGCTGCTCGAACTCCTGGCGGCCGGCCACACCGACGAGTCCGCATCCCGCAAGCTCGGGGTGTCGCTGACCACCGTGCGGCGGATGATGGCCGCCCTGATGGACCGGTTGAACGCGCGGAGCCGGTTCCAGGCCGGGGTCCGGGCCACCGAACGCGGTTGGTTGCGCGGTACCGCGCAGTGAACAGACGGCCGTGGCCGGGCCGCCACCCGGGAACCTTCCGGGGGTGGCCCGGCCTCCTGCTCCGCGTTGGCCTGCTCGCGACCGCCCTGGCCGTGGCCTCCGGTCAGCCGCGGCCCGTCCGCAGGGTCAGCTCGCCGGGTCCGCCGCCGAACCGGCGTCGAGGCCGTGCTCGGCGATGTCGTTGGCGACGTCCAGACCGAGCCGGACCCCGCCGATGTTCTGGGTCAGATCGATCCGGTCGTTGTCGTCGGTCGCGAACGCGTCGAACGACCAGTGAACGCCCAGGAAGACCCGGCTGCGGCCGATCTCGTCGATCATCTGCCACAACCCGTCGGGGAACCGCCGTACCAGCCGGGGCCGGACCGTACCGGCGTTGTCGACGCTGACCCCGTTCAACTCCTCCGAGCCGAAACTCAGCCCGTCGGCCAGATCGTCGGGGCCCAGTTCGTCCCGGCCGTAGAAGCGCCGCACGGTCTGGAACGCCGCCGCCCCGAAGGTGGCGTGCCCGGACGGGTACGACGGGAAGTTCGGGGTCTTGTTCTTCTGGCCGACGCTGTTGGTGCTCGGCGCCCCCAACGGCAGCCAACCGATGTCGGTGCCCGGGTCCAGGGTTTCGCCCGGCTCACCGGCCGGCCCCAGCGAGGTGTCGTGCTCCCGGATCCCAGCCACCGGACGCCACAGATCGAAGGTGTACTTGTCGGCCCAGCAGAGGATCCCGGCGTCCGCCATGGCCGCGTTCACCAGGGCGAACAGGCGGGCGTTCCGGGCCACGCCGTTGCCCTGGGCCGCTACCACCCGGCGGATGATCTGGTTGAACAGTCGCGGCGGCGTGCCGAGACCCTTCGCCCCGTCGTACGCCCAGAACAGGCCGATTCCGGTCTCCGTCGGCGTCCGGCGGATGGCGTTGTCCGGCAGCGTTCCGGTCAGGTTCGGCGCGATGCCCTTGGCCCGGACCTGCCGGAGCGCCCGCCGGTACGCCCGGTCGCCCGGTCGCGGCGGCTCGTCCAGGTGGTGCCGGGTGGTGACCGCGAAGCAACGTGACCGTGTGCCGTAGAACGGCGCGTAGAAGCCCTGGTTGGGGTTGTCCGGGTCCGGGCGGTGGTGCTGCGGTGCGACCGACGGGGCGTATCCGTCGTCACCGAGTGGTGGGTCGGTGCGGCGCAGCGCCAGCAACTCGGCCGCGACCCGCTGCCCGAAGGCGTGGCTCACCGCGTCGTTCTTCCCGGCGACCAGGCCGGCCGCCAGGTGCCGGGCCTCGAAGAACGGCTTCTGCGCCGGGTAGAGGGCGCTGAGCGTCGACCTGGCGGCGGCCGCGATCGCCAGCGCCGGATCGGCGTCCGCCGGGGCCGCCGGGAGCCGGTCACCCAGGTACGGGGTGTAGCCGCCGACGATGCCGAAATAGGCGTCGTGCATCGCCAGGTGAACGATGGCCAGGGCTCGGGACGCGCCCGCCGGTCCCTGCGCGCCGGCCTCCCGCTGGTCGCCCGTGGTGTGCGTGGTGCGGTCCGCCTCAAGGGCGACGTCGTTCCAGTACAGGATCGGATCCACTTCTTCTCCCCGTGATTGTTTCCGGTTTCCGGTGGCATTCCCGACCGTTGTCCCGCCGTTTCTGCCGCCGTTTCTGCCGCTCCCGGCCATGCCCGGTCGATGTACTCCCCGCCGCGGATCATTCCGGCCCCGACGGGCAGAGGCGTCCACTGTGGATCGGCCGGGAGTGGGTTTCCCACTCCCGGTTCAACCTGATGGACGGCTCAGTGAGGGGCTCATCCATAGTTGCCGCGGATCTTTTCGAGCGTCAAGGAAAAACGCGAGAAAACGCGATTACTGTCGGGAGTTGGCTTTTTGGCTCCGCGCCGCAACCGATCTCGTGATCTGCAACTTCCAGCCGTTACGACGTGACCCGCGGGTGCGTGCGGAGCCTCGGCCGAGGGTTGGCCTCCGGATCATCGGCAACCGCGCTGCGTGCGGAGCCTCGGTCAAGCGGCGGTCCGGAGCAATCGCCGCTCGGCGGCGGTCAACCCGCGGACCACGACTGCCGCCGGCCCTCCGGTGGGTCGGCGCGGCAGCCGTCCGGTGCCTCGGCGTGGGGGCCGTCCATGTCTCGGCGCGGTGGCCGGCGTCGGTGCACGGTCGGTCAGTACATCAGCGTCTTGCTATGTTAGCGCTCACACGGTAACTTGTCGGGTGCGGGAATGAGGGCAGCACCAGGGGATTCCGCCGGGTCCGCGCCCGGTGAGAACGTTCGCAACCGCCGGCCGACGGGCAACTATGGGCAGCCCCGTCGGAACCCACGGTCGCCGACGCCCGCCGGTGCGCGGTCACCGGCCCCGGTCGGCGATCCGAATCGGTACGGGAGTCGCGGCGAACACCTCGCCGGTAAACGGCCGGGCGCCCCGAGCCACTGAGCCACTGAGCGGCTGCCATCCACCGCCGTGACCCCCACCTGACCCCCCGGGCGTACCCGCGCCGTCCGGGGGAGTCGGCGGGTCCGCGTCCAGGAATTCAGAAATTCGCCCCCGGTATTCGAAGCGGCAGAAGGAAGTGCTTGATGCCAAGACGTTACAGATCCGCCCTCGGGCCCATCGCGGCCGCGGTGCTGCTCACCGTGGCCGCGGTCGCCACCACACTGGGCGGTGGCCTGGGTGGGACGGCGCCGGCCGCCGCGGCGGCCACCGCCGGATGCGGCAAGGCGCCGACGCTGGCCAGCGGCTCACACACGATCACCAGCGGCGGTACGAATCGCAGCTACATCCTGCGGGTGCCGGCCAACTACGACAACAACCACCCGTACCGGTTGGTCTTCGGATTCCACTGGAACGGCGGCACCGCCAACGATGTCGACTCGGGTGGAACCGACGGCTACAACTGGTCCTACTACGGACTGCGGCGACTGGCCGACAACGCGGGCAACGGCACGATCTTCGTGGCGCCGCAGGGCATCGGCAACGGCTGGGCCAACAGCGGCGGTCGGGACCTGACGTTCGTCGACGACATGCTCCGGCAGCTCGAAGCCGGCCTGTGCGTCGAGACCAGTCAGATCTTCTCCTCGGGCTTCAGCTACGGCGGCGCCATGTCGTACGCCCTCGCCTGCGCCCGACCGACCGTCTTCCGGGCGGTGGCGGTCTACTCCGGGGCGAACCTCAGCGGATGCAGCCCCGGCACCCAGCCGGTGGCGTACATCGGGCTGCACGGTATCCGGGACAACGTCCTGAACATCTCGCTCGGCCGAGGGCTGCGGGACACCTTCGTCCGGAACAACGGCTGCACCCCGCAGAACCCGCCGGAGCCCGCGCAGGGCAGCCTCACGCACATCGTCACCGCCTACTCCGGCTGTCGGGCCGGGTACCCGGTGGTGTGGGCCGCCTTCGACGGAGCGGGCCACGACCCGGGCCCGCGGGACGGGTGTACCTGTGACGGCTGGCAGACCTGGACCTCGGGCGTCGTCTGGAACTTCCTGACGCAGTTCGGCAGCAGCACGCCGCCGACGACCGCCCCGCCGACCACGGCCCCGCCGACCACCGCTCCGCCCACCACCGCTCCGCCCACCACGGCACCCCCGACGACCGCTCCGCCGACCACCCCGCCGCCGGGTGACGACGCCTGCCGGGTCAGCGCCAACGTCAACGCCTGGAACACCGGCCTGACCGAGGACATCACCGTCACCAACACCAGCGGCTCGGCGCTCAACGGCTGGTCCCTGGTCTTCACCCTGCCGGGCGGCCAGAGCATCACGTCGGGCTGGAACGCCACGTATTCCCCCAGTTCCGGACAGGTGACCGCCCGCAACGTCTCCTACAACGGCACCATCGCCGCCGGAGCGTCCGTGAGCATCGGCTTCCAGGCCAACCACACCGGCAACACCGCCAAGCCGGCCGGGTTCACCCTGAACGGCGCGGCCTGCACCATCGCCTGACCGATCCACCCCCACGGACCGGGGGGGGGGGGGGGACGGGGGGGGAGCCCCACGGTGGTGTTGGGGGGGTGGGTGGGGGGGGACACATCCCCCCCCCCATTCCAAACAACC
>NZ_JBTIXF010000061.1:0-38421 GCF_055793945.1 Plantactinospora sp. A48
GGCACTCTGTCTGCGACTGGCGATCCCCCATCGACTACGAACGATCAGAGGCCCGCGCCCTGGAGGCCCAGGCCGCATAACGACACCCTCCACGATCACAGGGGATTGACAATTCGACTGGATAGTGCGTCCGCTCCCCGCCTGTGCGGCCATGGGTGCGCTTCCTTCTCCTTATCGGATCGAAGGGTTCGGGGTTCGAGTCCCCGGCGACCCACTCGTACCGCGGTTGATGGCGGACAGGTGCCGGAGGCCGGAACGGGGGGACACATGCTTGAGAAGCTGCTCATCCGCAAGACGCTGCGCGTACCGGCGAGCTCCGGCGCGGCCGGTGACGGTACGCCGGTGGCCCGGCAGTTGGACGCGGCGCTGCTCGAGGTCGGGTTCTCGGCGTCGCGGGCGCTGCTGGAACACGTCGGCGCACTGGCGCCCGAGCCGGCGATGGACCTCGCCGCCACGGTCGTGTCGGCGGTACGTGAGCTGGTCGGCGACCATGTCCAGCACAACGCCTACTTCATCAACTTTCCGCACGACGTGCCGGACACTGTTGAGTTCTGGGCCGAGCGGCTACGGGCGGCTGTCCTCGCCGGCGGTGGCGAGGCGACCGATGAGCAGCTGCGGGCCGCGGTCGCCGCGGGTGGGGTGAACCTGCTCGACCTGCCCGGTTACGGCACCTACCAGCACTCGTACGCCGACCTGCTGGCCGCGCACGACGCGTTCGTCGCCACTGCCAACGACCGGGTGACCCTGCTGCACCTCGGCGACGCCGCCGAGGTGGAGGCGGAGCGGCTTTACCTGGCCTTGGCCGGCAGCGCGACGCCGCTGGGTGAGGCGGACCTGGCGCTGCTCAACGTGGTCGCGGTCGCGTGCGCGGATGGGATCCAGCCGGTCGAGATTCCGGTACGGGAGAACCGGGCGGTGCTCAACGGGATCCGGCTTGTCCTGGGTCGGCCGCTGGTCGCCGTGGACACCACCACCGACGTGCTGCGGTTGGCCTGCCAGGTTTCCAACGGGGACGTCTCGCTCGCCGTACCCACGCAGTTTCGGGCCTTCCCGCGCCGGGAGCGGCGGGTGCTGCTGGCGGCGCTCGACGAGGTGGTCGGTGCGAACCGGGCCAAGCTCGGCGACGTGGCTCGGCACGCGGAGCCGTGGAAGCGGCTCGGTGAGCGACTGCACCCGCACGGGTACGCGCAGTGGCCGTACGCGCGGGAGGTTTTCGCGGTCGCGCGGGGTGAGCGGCGGGCGCCGAGCCTGGCCGGTCGGGCGGAGGCGGCGGTCCGCGCCGGCGCGGTCGGGTCGGCCGCGACGGTGCTGTCGGCCGCGCCGGGGATGCTGCTGCGGTCGGCGGACCGGTTGCTGCGGCTGGCCCCAGCGGCGGACCGCGCCGCGGTGCTGGACGCGGTGTCCGGTGCGCTGGGTTCGGCGTCGGGTCGGGTACTGCTGTCGCTACGGGAGCACGTCGACAACCGGTTGACGCCCGCGCCGCTGCGGATGTACGCGAACCGGTCGCGGCGGGCATGGGTGGCGCCGGACGAGCGGCCGCCGCTACCGGCTGAGCTGGTGGCGGGCTTGTCGGCCCTGCTGGACGCGGAGATCGGCGCCCGGCTGCCGCAGTGGGAGCGGCCGCTGGTGGTGGACCCGGAGGTGCTCGACGTGGCGCTGCCGCTGTCCGGCAAGGCTGCCGAGGGCGGTTTCGCGGTGCTGCCGCGCGGCTCGCGGGCGTCGGTGGCGGGGGAGTTGCTGCGCTTCTTCACCTACTGGCGGCAGGCCAGCCGGCGCACCGACTACGACCTGTCGGTGCTGCTGCTGGACGAGGAGTTCCACACCGCCGGCCAGGTGTCCTGGACGAACTACCACCACGACGGGGTGGTGCACTCCGGTGACGTCACCAGCGCGACGGACGGGGCGACCGAGTTCATCGACGTGCCGCTGACGGTCCAGGGACAGTACGTGGTGCCTCAGGTCCACATCTATGCGGGGGAGTCGTTCGACGAGGTTGCCGAGTCGATGTTCGGCTACCAGACCCGTACCGCCGCTGCGACCAGCAAGTCGTGGTGGCGGCGGGCCGAGGACCAGGGCGGTGCCCCGTTTGACCCGCGGACCGTGAGGGCCCGGTCGCAGCTGCGCGGCCCGGGTCGGATCGCGCTGCCGATCGTGTTCGCCAAGGGCGAGGGCGGTTGGCAGGCGGTGTGGCTGCACCTTTACCTGTCGGGTCGGCCGGTGTTCAACCGGGTGGAGGACAACACGTTCACTACGGCCGACCGGGTGCGGGCGCTGGTGCAGCGGCGCTACCTGACCGTGTCGTACCTGGTCGACCGGTGGCGGGAGCGGACCGAGGTGCGGACCTGGGACGGTCGCGCGCCGGAGGAGCCGGTCACGTACGTCGGGATCGAGGCTCCGGAGGATCTGCCGGACGGATCGGAGATCTATACACTGGACCGGCTCAGCGAGCTGATTCCTGGGTGACCCGGTGACGGCCGAGGCCATGCAGGCGCTTCCTGCTATTCCGTTCGATTCGGACTCCCGCTCCGGCGGGAATTGGTATCCAGCGCCCGCGCTCTCCTCAGCCGTCACCGTCACCGGGTTGGACCACAACTGGCCCGCCGTAGCTGAGTCGCCGAGGATCGCAACATCCGGGCGCGGTGGACGGAGGAGCTGTCGACTGCGTGCACCGGATCGGGAGATTCAACTTCGATGCGGCTGGTTCCGTATGGCGGCGGCCAAGTCGGCGCCGACTGCAGCCAGATCGACGGGATTGCGCGCGAGCCGATTGGCCAGCTCTTCGATGCGATACCGCAGCAGCCGTTGATATCGAACGGCGTAGACCGCGACATGCGTGATGCGGTGACCATCGTGGCGGGCGAGCAGGGCGTACGTCAGGATCTGACGAATCAGCTCGTCAAGGTAGCGGTCTTCGTCGAGCCGGCCACTCTTTACCTCCAGTACGGTGGTGCCGAGGAGGAAGTCGACGTGGCGATGTCCGTCAACCAGGGACAGCTGTGCAGTGATCGGCCCATAGGACCGGAAAGCGCTGTGGAAGCCGCTGGAGTAGCTGTCCCAGACGGTACGGAAGGCGCACCTCGTGTGGTAGATCTCGTCGGGGCGACCGATGAGGAGACGCGGATACCTCTCCAAGAGATCATGCACCACATCACCAGCATCGAAACGGCGACGGTCGAGATCATTGACCAAGCTGCGGACGTACGCGAGTCGACTGGCAGCGGTGAAGATGCGCGCCGGGTGCGGTGCCGAGTCGGCACGGCGCCAGACATCGTAGGGCGTGGCGGGGTCAATGGTGGGCCGGTAACCGGCCATGGTGAGCAGCCGCTTCGCGAGAGCATGGTCGAGGCAGCGAAGCAGGTCAAGGTACGGGCTCTGGTCGCACAAGGCTAGGCCGATGGCGAGTTCCACGACGTTGCCGACGAACGACTTGTTCGGCGGGTCGATCAGCAGAACTGGACAGCGGCGAAGATCAGCCGCGATGTCGGCGCGCAGAGCATGCTGGCACGGAAACGCCTCGGCGAGCAACGCGCCGACGGGATCCCGCGCGACGCCATGGGACCGAATGATCATGGTTGTACTCCTCTCGTGGTGGGCACGACGCTGACCACGGGTGCGGCAGCGTGGGGCCCGACTATCAGGGAATGCGCGAGACCGGCGGCCTGTCCCGGGTAGGTAAGGGTCCCGGAAACCAGATAGGTAGAGCCGCAAGCGGTCTGTAGCCGTCGGCGTTCACGCCGCGATGTGGGCTCCGCGAGAGGAAGCGGCTAGCAAGGGGAGACGGATTGACCGGCGTCCCGATTCCCGTACGGTACGACGGAAACGACCCGACGCACAAGGACCTCTACGACCACCACCTTGCGTAGCCCTAGCCGGCCGAACACCGGTCCACTGAGCTGGCTTTATGGTGTCCCGGATGCGATGTACGGGTGCTCGTCGGGTGCTCGTGCGCCGTCGACAGACGGGCATCCGGTGGCACACGGCGGCCTCAGCCAATGGGCCAGTAGGGGTATGTAGGACTGTCGGCGCCGCACGGGACCGATGGCTACGGTATTGACAAGGCCCTTAATCCGCGGGTTCGGGGTTCGAGTCCTTGGCGGCGCACAATCAATCAAGGCCCTGACCTGGCACTTCATGTCGGATCAGAGCCTCTTTCGTGTCCAGTGTGGACCGCTGTTGATCCATGTGCGATCTATAGCTTTCGGCTGGTCCCGGCATCGGCTGACAACCGCCGGTCACCCGGCGGCGCTGCCCGGCACCGGAATCCTGGCGGAGTCCGCTGGTCGAGGAATCGGACGAGAGCGGTCATACTCGTCGCGGGACTTGCGGCCGGTCTGGGTGGCGTCAGCAGCGATGACGGTGATCGAGCCGAGGAGACCACCGGTCGAGCGCCTGGCCGCGGGGCACGGCATGGAGGTACTCGAAGTCCTGCCAAATCTCGCCCGCGAGCTGGTTGCCGACGCTCCGATAGACCGTAGGTCCTGTCATGACCTTGACGGGTCAGCCACAGCTGGGCCCGGGTGGGAGAATCGGTGGCGATGGTCAGGAGTCGAGCGGTGACGGCGGCCCGCGACGAGTTGCTGGCCCGGCTGGCCGCGCTGTGGCTGCATCAGCGCGACGGGCGACGGTCACCGCACAAGCCGCTGCTGGTGCTGTTGGCGTTGGGACGGTTAGCAACGACCGGCGCCAGCGCCTTGCCGTGGGGCGAGGCGCAGGTGCAGCTCGGCAGCTTGATCGCCGAGTTCGGTCCGGCGTCGAAGACGAGCCGGATTCAAAGTGCCGCGTACCCGTTCACCCGACTGCGCTCCGACGGTATTTGGGTGCTCGACCGTGATGTGCCGATGGACACCATCGGCCCGCTGGCGGCCGAGCAGGTGACCGGGCGGTTCGCTCCGGCGGTGGAGAAGGTCTTGGCCGAGGACCCTGAGTTGATCGCCTCGGCGGCCCGGGCGCTGGTGGACAGCCATTTCCCGGACACGATCGCCGCGGATGTGCTGGGCGCGGTCGGGTTGGACCCGGACACGGTGCTGCACGCCGAGGCGGTGCCCGACCCGCCGGGTACCAGCGTGCGGCGCCGTGACGCGGCCTGGCGCGAGGCGATCATTCAGGCGTGGGACCGGCAGTGCGCGTTTTGCGGTTTCGACGGACAGCTTTATGGCGCCACGGTGGGCATCGACGCCGCCCACGTGCGGTGGTTCGCGTTGGACGGCCCGGACGAGCCGGACAATGGTCTGGCGCTGTGCAGCCTGCACCACAAGCTGTTCGACCGGGGCGTACTCGATGTGGATCTGGATCTCGTGTCCGGGTCTCGACCACGTACACGGCCCGGACCAGGGCCGGTCGCGCCCTTTACGAGCTGCATGGCAGCGCGCTGCAGGCACGACCCGGTACCACCATGCCGGCGGCCGGGTATCTGAGTTGGCATCGCCAGTGGGTGTTCAAGGGACGTCCGCTGGCTGCCTGACCACGACGGCAGTCGGCATCCACCGCCTCCTGGGTGCTCGCAGTCCAGCCGAGTCTCGCACCGCAGGCCGGGTGAAGGTTGCTGGAGGGTACGCCGCAACGAGCCGGCGGTCTCCCACGCCGGTAGGCACGAGAGACCCGTGCTAGATCCGTTGAAGCTTCGATCAGCTTGCTGCGTCTGTTGCCGGTGCCCGGAGCGCCGTACTCGGTGGAGAAAGCCGTGCAAGGACATCGGTTGCCGCATTGAGGAGTGCGCCTGTCTGCTCCGTCCACGTTGGTTGTCCTGGATCGCTTTTCCGATGCATGTATCGATGGGTGTTCGTTATGCTACTGGCCGCGACCTAGGGGGTGGATTAGGTGTCATCGCGAAGGCTGGCGAGTGGGTTTCTCGCGGCGGTGTTGTCGGTTGTGGTGGCCGGTTGTGGCCCGGATGGCAGCACACCACCACCATCGGTCGGCCAGAGCCCGCCACCGGCGACCGCCGCACCAGCGACAAGTGGCCTGGCGGCCTCGGGCGAGGCGGAGGCCGCGCCGGTCAACCCCGTCGAGGTGCTTGCCCGCAATACCAGGCGGGCCCATGCGGCGTGCCCCGGCTGTGGAGGGGCGCTTGCTCTGTCCGGTGCCGACCTGCGGGCGGCGGTCGACTCCCTGGTGGCCGAGCACTCCAAGCAAAAAGGTCCGCCGCTGACGCGGAAGAACGCGGAGATCGCCCTGTATGGTCCGGCGGGAACGACGCCAAAGGTCGCCGGGGACAACGTCGAGGGGTACGACGTGTTGTTTTACGACGCGTCGGGCAAGTTGGTGCTGGGACGTCAGGTCAAGACGTTCGCCGGCAATCCCAATCAGTTTGCGGGCCGGCTCAGCGATGCGGCACCGCGCATGCGTTACGATGGCGAGCTGTTGATCCAGGTAGCGCCCGGTGTCGATGCTGCGGCGGTCGAGGGCATGATGAAGAGCTTCTGGGGGAACCGCACGGATCAGCGGCTGGCCGCCTATCAAAACATGTGGGTGGCGTTCCGGTCTCCGGAGGGTAAGCCGCTGGGGCTCTGGATGCCTGGCGCGCGGGGCATGGGTGTGCCGAGTTGAACGGGGTTGACCTGTGGGGATAGATGCCAGCCTGTTTTGCCTCTGCCGGCGGGTCCGGCTGTTCCTGGGCAAGCCGGTGCGCAATTCGTGGGACGACATCATCTACTACGCCTATGTTGGACCGCCCAAGCACAGTGAGTCCCCATACATGTCGGGAGCGTTGTGGAAGATCTTCGCTGAGCATGTCGGCCACCAGCTTCAGGTGATCTACGACTCGGAGTTGGAGTACGACGAGATGTGGGAGCCGCCCGGGCCGCCGGCCACGGTCGGTGGGGATGGACCTGGTGATGTCGACTTCAGCGACTATCTGGCGGGCTGGCCAGAGGACGCCTTCGCCGATTACCCGGCTAACGGGTGGGATGTGTCGAAGGTGGGCTACCTGGCCTGTTTTCGCTGTCGCGAGGGGCTCTGCCTTGGGCAGGCGGTGCGCGATGCCGGCGGTCGGGTGGTGTTTTTCCACCGCGGTGGCCCGCGGGCTGCGGCCAACTCTCGGCAGCCGGTGCTCAATCGGGCGGCGTGGCGGTTTTTGGCCCGGCATGCCACGCATGAGCTGCCGATCGTCGTCGGTCCGCCGTACGACCGGGACATTGACGGGTACGTCGAGGTCGGCGGCCAGCGGCCTAACGACGTTCCGTTCGACAACTACCTGGCCAACTGGCCCGGATAGGCCAGGTAGGTCGATGATTCCGCCCGCGTAGCGGCGGGTCGGCGTTATCGAAGTCGGCGCCGTCATGTGGGTGCTCCTCGGGTGCTCGGCCGCCATGGACGGGCTCCGCTCAGACTGGACGGTGCGATACATTCGTGCGGCATAAACAGGAACCCTCGGGCACAGCGTGGACTGGTCGGACCTGGAGGGACCGGGAAGCATTGATCAACGCCGGCTCTTAATCCGCGGGTTCGGGGTTCGAGTCCCTGGCGGCGCACCAACGAGCAAGGCCCTGACCAGGCAGTTGTCTGCCGGTTGGGGCCTTCTTCGTATTCCGGTGGTGACCCGGTGCTTCGGCGGGTGTTCGGGAGCCGTTGGCCCCGGGCTGTGTCGGCCTGGAGCGAGAGACGGCGGCCTGGCCGGTACGGGACTCGGCGTCGATCCGTACCTCAAGGCCCGCCGCACCACCGTCGTCACCGTCATGCCAGCCAGGTGCGGCAGCAGCATCGCGACGATCTCCACCCGAGTCAGCCGACGCCTTGGGCGAAGGCGGACTCACAAAATCATTGCCAGAGCCGGGTGAAGTCGACGGTTCCGGGCTGGTACCGCAGCAGGACTCCCGTCAGATCTGGTGCCGAAGCTTGTCCTGCTCAGCCAGTGAATCACGCATGGCGGTCCGTACCTGATCAATGCCCGCACCCGTCGCCGCGGCGATGACCTCGGCGAGACGGGCGGGATGGTCGATACGCGGGTAGGTGGGCACCGTGACCCAGATCTCCGGACCCAGCTCATCCGCGTTGAAGGTTGCCACGTTGCTGGTGAGTTGTGCGTAGTAGCTCTCGGCTGCGGGATCCCACCCCCAGACACTCTGTCGGTTCCAGCCAGCCAGCTGAAGGTTGTAGATCGGATAATGGACCATGCGAGTTCTCCAGCGGGGTGGTAGCAGTCCGTGGCTCCGTCCTGGTGCCCGTGGAGTCCAGGCGGAGCATGGCCTTTTCGTCCGCGGTACCGGGGGATGCCTGGTAGACCACCATCCGCTGGCCACCCGTCCGAGCCAGTCGCATGACCTCGTAGGTCAGGGTCATCGGTCCGACCTCCGGATGCCGGAAGAACTTCTGCCCGCCACCGCGCTCGCAGACGTCGTACCGTTCCCAGATCCGCGCGAATGCCGGCGACTTCACCACCAGTTCGCCGACGAGCGCCGTCAGTTCGGTGTGGTCGGGATCGGCCCCCGCGACCGCGCGCAGGTGCGCCACCGAGAGCGCGACCGTCTCCTCCCACGGCTCGTAGAGGGTCCGCCCAACGGGATGGAGGAACAGGTAGCGGGTCAGGTTGCGCTGGCCCTCCGGCCAGTCCCAGAGCCCGGGCATCAGTCGCCGGCCGGGCCGGTTCGCCGCCAGTATGCGGTTGTAGCGGTTCACCACGTAGGCGGGCAGCGGGCTCACCGACTCCAGCATCCGCACCACGGAGTCGCGGACGCCGTCCTGTGGGCAGGCCGGCAGCTCGGAGGGTCGACCGGAGGCCAGTTCCGCGAGCTCGTGCAGGCGTTCGTAACCGTCGCCGCGCAGCCGCAGGGCTCGGCCGAGGGCGTCCAGCACGGCGGGGGACGGATTGGTCTCCCGTCCCCGCTCGAGGCGGATGTAGTAGTCGACACTCACTCCGGCCAGCACGGCCAATTCCTCCCGGCGCAGCCCGGGAGTGCGACGCAGGCTCCCGCAGGCCGGGAGGCCGACATCCGCCGGGCGTACCTGTGCCCTGCGGGCCTTCAGATAGCGACCGAGCTCGGTGCCCCGCGTCTGAGCTGCTGCCATAGGGTCATTGTTCCAGGTGGTCAAGGCCGCTGGGAGGCCGTGTCAGGGCCTGGAACGTCGCTCCTCGGGGACGGCGCGGTCTGCCGGACGGCCGCGCGGGGAAGGAGAGTCGACTCTGGAGCGGGCGGCTCGGCCATCGGGGCCCAGGGGGTGCGAGACACCGGACCGCGGCACCGGCGCGTCGCGACCGCCCGCCCACCCGATCGTCTCTGACGATCCGTCACCCATGCCTGACCTGGAGTTCACCATGCCAGCCACCTCGTCCCCGCCGCCGGCGCCCGGGCTGCGACATAAGCCGGACCGAGTCCAGTCGACCGCACCGCCGCGGTCGAGCGGCGTCGCACTGGTCGCTTCGCTGCTCGGGTTCGTCGTGATCACCATCGACGTCTCCGCCGTGAACATCGCGCTGCCCACGATCCAGGACTCCCTCAACGGCGGGATGGTCGGGCTGCAGTGGGTGGTTGACGCGTACACCCTGATGTTCGCGGCCCTGATGCTCTCCGCGGGCGCCCTCGCCGACCGCGCCGGCGCCCGCCGCGCCTACGCCTGGGGCGTCGCCCTGTTCACCATCGCCTCCCTCGGCTGCGCGCTCGCGCCCAGCATCGGCGTGCTGGTCGCCGCGCGGGTGGCGCAGGGCGCTGCCGCCGCGATCGTGATGCCGGCCTCGCTGGCGCTGATCCGGCAGGTCTACGACGACTCCCAGGCACGCGCCCGTGCCATCGCGCTGTGGACGGCCGGCGGCGCGGTGGCGATGGCCGCGGGCCCGGTACTGGGCGGGCTGTTCACCGAGGTGGCTGGCTGGCGGGCCGTCTTCCTGCTCAACCTGCCGGTGGGCGCGGTGATCCTCGGCCTGCTGCTCCGGGTGCCGCACTCCCCGCGCCGACCCGCCGTGCTGGACGGCGGTGGTCAGCTCACCGCCGTGCTGGCCCTGGCCGGGCTGGCCTTCGCGGTGATCGAGGGCGGCCACCTGGGCTGGACCAGCGGCCCCGTGCTGGCTGCCGCTGTGCTCGCGGTCGCCTCCGGCTGCGCCTTCTGCGTGACAGAGGCCCGACACCGCCAGCCCATGGTTCCGCCGAGCATGCTGAAGGACCGCCGGGTGGCCGTCTCGCTCGCGGTCGGTTTCACCGTCAACGCCGCCTTCTACGGCGGGATCTTTCTGCTGGGGCTTTACTACCAGCAACTGCGCGGGATGTCGGCGATCGCGGCCGGGCTGATGTTCGTCCCGGTTTCGGCGCTGGTGACGGCGACCAACCTGGTGTCGCCGCGGCTGGCGGAGCGGATCGGACGGCGTGCGGTGATCGTCGCCGGGCAGTTGGTCTTCGTCGTGGCGATGCTGGCCCTGCTGCCGCTGGCCGCGCGCACCCCGTTGTGGCTGGTACTGGTCCTGCTGCTCCCGCTGAGCACCGGCGGGGCGGTCATGGTGCCTGCCCTGACCGCGCTGCTGATGGACGCGGTACCGTCGGAGCGCGCGGGGACCGCGTCCGGGCTGCTCAACTCCCTCCGCCAGACCGGCGGTGCGTTTGCCGTCGCCCTTTTCGGCAGCCTGCTCGCCGGTGCCGACGGCGGTTTCTCCCTCCCGGGCATGCGCGTCGGCCTCGTTGTCGTCGCCGCTTCCCTCCTCGCCACCGCGGCCCTCTCCCGCCTCCTGCTGTCCCGTGACTGACCGCGCCGATGGATCGCACTCGCCCGCTCACCGCCGCTCCGGTCCACGGGGTTTGACTCGCATCGAGAAGGATCCGCAGTTCTCCCCGGGCCGATCCGATCACCTACGTACGCCGGGACACCTCGACACCGACCGAGAGACGACGGATCGGTGTGCCGAGCACATCCGTCTCCGCCACGTACCCGAAGTGCCGTGAGTCGATGCTGAGCGGGTTGTCGCCGCGTACCAGTAGGCGTCCGCTCGGCACGACCCGGTCGCCGAGCGTCCCGTCGAACGGCGGCGGCACCGGCTGGCCCGCCGTCGCCACGACCCGCTTCACCAGCCAGTCGACGTCGGCGCCGAGCCGCTCGGGACGGCGGAACACCACCGGCCAGCCGGCCCGGGCCGGGCCACGGCGGACCAGCAGCCGGTCGCCGTCCACATAGGTCGGGCTCATGCTGGCGCCACGCACCTCGACGACGCGCAGCCGGGCACGGGTCCACAGCGCCGCGGCGGCCGGAATCAGGACGATGGCGAGCCAGATCATTCAGGCTTCCGAAGCGACGTAGTCGGCCGACTGCCGGCGGAAGAGCCGGGCGTACTCGCCGTCCACGGCCATCAACTCGGCGTGGCTGCCCTGCTCGACGATCCGGCCGTCGGCGAGCACGACGATGTGGTCGGCGCGCCGGATGGCGCCGAGCCGGTGCGAGACCAGCAGCGTGGTACGGGCGCCGGCGTGCGCCCGCAGCGCGGCCTGGATCTCGGCGTCGGCGTCGGGGTCGAGACCGGCGTTGGGCTCGTCGAGGACGACCAGGTCGCTGTCGTGGCGCATGAGCCCGCGGGCGATAGCCAGCCGCTGCCATTGCCCGCCGGACAACGTCACGCCGTCGTCACCCTCGTCATCGTCGAGGTGCGTACGGCTGAGGAGGGTGTCGAATCCCCTCGGCAGCGCGTCGACGGCCACGTCCACGCCGACGGTGTGCGCGGCGCGGCGCACGGCGGCTCGGTCATCGAGCCGCTCGACCGCGCCCAGCCCGATGTTCTCCGCGGCGGTCAGCTCGTAGCGGGTGAAGTCCTGGAAGGTCGCGCCCAGCCGGCGGCGATACTCCACGATCCGCAGCTCGCGCAGGTCGGTGCCGTCCCACCGAACCGCTCCGCGCTCCGGGTCGTAGAAGCGGCACAGCAGTTTGATGAGGGTGCTCTTGCCGGCCCCGTTCAGCCCCACCAGCCCGACCGTGGCGCCGCGTGGCAGCCGGAAACTCACCCCGCGCAGCACCCACGGGCCGTTCTCGGCGTAGCGGAACCACACGTCGTCGAAGGTCACCCCGTCGGCGAGCGGCGCCACCGGTCGGTCCCCGGTGGCCAGGTCGGGCGGCATGGTGACAACCGCGGTGTAGTGGGCGAACAGCGCGAGGTTGCGGGTGGTCGTGCCGAACTGCCCGAGGACCGCCATGAGCGCGCCCTGCACGCCGAGGGCGGCCGCCGTGAACATGGTGAGGCCGCCGAGGCTGAGCCGCCCGGCGACGACCTCGCGGATCATCACGAGCGCGCCCACTGCCGCGACGACCGCGCCGGCCACGCCGATGAGCGTCTCGGCTGCCGCGCTGCGCCGCTCGTCGGTCAGCTCGGCGCCGGAGGTCTCCCGCAGCGAGTCGGACAGCCGCCGCGCGAAGAGCCCACCCAGGCCGAAGAGCCGCACCTCTCGGTTGGCCTGCGCGTCTGTCATGAGGAGCTGGTAGAAGATCTGGCGGCGGATCCGGGCGATCATGGCGCTGCCGGTGCCGGCCGCGCGGTGGCCGAGCCGGCGGTAGGTGAGGAACGCCGGGATCGCCGCGAGCGCCAGCAGCAGGAGCATCGGAGGCCACACCGCCGTGAGCACCCCGGCGTACCCGGCGATGGTCAGCACGCCGCGCAGGGTCCCGGACAGCATGGTGGTGACGCTCTGCGGCGCCTGCTGCGCGCTGCGGTGCGCGAGTTCGAGCCGGTCGCGGAACGTCGGATCCTCGAAGTAGCGCAGGCCGGGGAAGCCGTTCACCGCCTCGAACAGCCGCGCCTGGATCCGCGCCCCGGTCTCGCGCTGCAGGTGGCTTCCGGCAAGCGCCGAGACCTGCCCGACGGCGGCGACGGCTGCCCCGGCCAGCGCACCCGCCACCGCGAACAACGAGGCACGTGTGACCGAGGCCGCGTGGCCGCGTACCAGCTCGTCGACCAGCTCCTTGCCACACCAGGCGGTGGTCGCGGGCAACAGCCCCGAGGCGGTCGACAAGGCGAGCACCGCGACCGTGGCCCACCGGCTCGCGTCCCAGCTGAGCCGCAGGCAGATCGCGGCCGAGCGGAGGAACCCGGCAGGCCCCGCCTCGTTCCGGGCGGCGGGGGTCATCGTGGGTTGGTCCGGGCCGGCCGTAGCGCGCCGAGGTCACGGCCGGCGGCCACGACGCGACCGGCCTCGACGCGCAGCAGCGTCGGGAAGCCGGTGATGCCGCCGAAGGCCGCCGCCACCGGACCGTCCGGAGCCACGACGGACACCCGCCCCAGTGGGCGTACGGCCGAGACCACCTCGCGGGTGGCGTTCTCGGTCGGGTCGCCCGCCACGAAGACGAACGTCCGGCCGGGTTCGAGGCCCGCGCCGGGCGCCGACTCGACCAACTCGTGGCACGGCGAGCAGTTCGGCATCACGAACAACACCACGGCCGGCTCCGTGAGGTCCTGGTCGGACACGACATCGGGCTCGGCGGTGGCGAACGGCCCCACCGCGTGCCCGACGGCGGGCAGCGGCAGGTCGACCGGTGCATGCTGCGCCTCGTGGACGCGCAGCCGCCGGATGACGGCCGTCAGGAGGAACAGATTGAGCAGGCACAGCGCGCTGACCATGGCCAGCGCGGCCGCCACGGTGGTGGTCATCGCCAGATCCCCTCACGTCGCCGGGCGGTGGGCCCGTCCCGGCCCACCGCCCCAGGCCCTACCTCAGCAGGTGCCGTACGACGTGGTCACCGGGGTCGGGCAGCTGCCGTTGCACTGCACGACCCCGTACGTGGTCCGGTAGAGACGGCCGTTGTGGCAGGTGTAGGTCGGTGAGCCGCAGCTCTGTCCGTGCTCGGGCACGCAGGCGCCGGCCACCTCGGTACGCAGGACGCGGGCCAGGAGGCGGTCGGCCGCCTTGGCGACGAAGTTGGTCATGTCAGCTCCCCTCAGCTGTTTCGGGTGGCAACGCACCTGTGCGTGCCCTGCCGCTCGGCAGGACGGGTCTCGTCCGGCAGAGGGATGTAATCACGAAGATTGTCGATCCGTCTGTCAGGAAGCCGTCGATCTGCGCCGGAGTGTGTTCTCTTGTCGATGGGTGCCGCCGCGGGTACGGGGGCAGCCGTTCGTGGCGGCGAACTGGAGAATCACCTCCTCCAACAACGCCCGCATCATGCCGTTCACCGCCTCGATCCGTCCGGCCGATGGCGATTCGACAGCCTGCCGGGTCGACGTCAGACACCCTCGAGTCGACGTGATGACGGGCGCAGGTACACGAACCAGGTGATGACGAAGCAGATCGCGTAGAAACCGATGAAGGCGATGTAGGCCGCATCCGCGGTCTTGTAGGTCAGGAAGGACTGCCGGAAGGCGAGATTGACGAGGACTCCGCCGAACGCACCGATGGCACCGGCGACGCCGATGAGCGCGCCGGAGAGGCGCCGCGCCTCGTGCTCCGCCGCCCGGTCGTGCGGGTCGGCCGCGCCGTCGGGGGTCAGGTGCACGCCGTACCTGGCCCGGAAGATCGCCGGGATCATCTTGTACGTCGAGCCGTTGCCGATGCCGCTGAACACGAAGAGTGCGATGAAGCCGACCAGGTACAACGGCAGTGAGCGCTGCTCGGAGGCGAGCAACACGATCGACGCGCCGACCGCCATCGCCACGAAATTGACGAAGGTGACCCGGGCCCCGCCGAGCCGGTCGGCCAGGAGACCGCCCACCGGCCGGATGAGCGAGCCGAGCAGCGGCCCGAGGAACGTCAGGTACGCGGCCTTCACGGGGGTGCCGAAGGTGTCGGCGAACTGGACCTGGAGCACCTGGCCAAAGGCGAACCCGAAGCCGATGAACGACCCGAAGGTGCCGATGTAGAGCAGGGACATGATCCAGGTGTGCGGTTCGCGGGTGACGTCGCGCATCGCCCGTTTCTCGTTGCGGGCGTGGCTGAGGTTGTCCATGAACAGCGCGGAGCCGAGTGCGGCCAGCACGATCGCCGGGAGGTAGATGCCGGCGACGGTTCCGGGACTGCCCGCCCCCAGGACGGCCAGCACGAAGAGGCCGACGAGCTGGACCGCGGCGACGCCGAGGTTGCCGCCGCCGGCGTTGATGCCGAGCGCCCAGCCCTTGAGCCGGTCGGGGTAGAACGCGTTGATGTTCGCCATCGAGGAGGCGAAGTTCCCACCGCCGACACCGGCCAGCGCGGCGATGAGCACCAGCGTCGAATACGAGACGCCGGGCCGGATCAGGAAGGCGCCCAGCAGGCTCGGGATCAGCAGTAGCGACGCGCTGACGATCGTCCAGTTGCGGCCGCCGAACCGGGCCACCGCAAAGGTGTACGGGATCCGCAGTACCGATCCGACCAGTGCGGGAACCGCGGTGAGCAGGAACTTCCCCGCGGGGTCGATGCCGTACTGCGGACCGAGGAAGAGCACCAGCACCGACCACATCGTCCAGACGGAGAAGCCGATGTGTTCCGAGAAGATGGAAAAGATCAGGTTGCGCCGGGCGATGCGGGATCCCCGGCGTTCCCAGAAGGTCGGGTCCTCGGGCCGCCAGTCGTCGATCCAGTGGCCGCGAAGGGTCAGGGTTGGCCGGTCCTGCTCGATGCTGTCGGGCACGGTCGTGGTCAAGGGTCCTCCCAGTTGTCAGTCATCCGTCGATCCGGTAATTCGGCCGGCTCGCCCCATCAGGCGGCCGGCAGGCCCACCACGAGCCGTCCGTCGGCGTCGGCACGGACCGGGTACACGACGAGCGGGGCCTGTCCGGTGGTCGAACGGCCGGTCGCCAGCTCGAAGGTGTTCTGGTGCAGGGGGCAGACCACGACCTTCATGTCCACCAGGCCGTCCGCGATCGGCCCGCCGGCGTGCGGGCAGACCGCCGACACCGCCCGCAGGCTCCCGTCGCGCAGCCGGAAGACGGCGATCATGTCGTTACCCACGGCGTAGGCACGCCCCTCTCCGAGGGGAATCTCGTCGACCGGTCCGAGCCGGTGTTCCACGGCGACGGGCTCGGCCATCACGGCCGCCTCTCGGCCGCCGGGCCGGCACCGTTCCCGGGGTGGCCGGTGCCGCCGGGCCCGGTGCCGGCCGAACCGTCCGGCGCCGGGCTCCGCTGCGGCGCGGCGAAGCCGATCGACGGCACCGCCGACCCTGGCGCGGAGACCGGCACGCCTTCGCGGACCGGCACCTGAGGCAGAACCACCAACGGCAGGGAGGGCCGGAACTGCCCAGGGGTGACCGGTGCGCGCCGCTCCAACCACGGGTCCCGGTACGCCGCCACCGAGGCCTCCATGGCGGCGTCCAGCCGCTCGGCGATGCCCTCGCTGTCATCGACGACGACCGCCCGAATGTGGTCGATGCCGAGCCGGGGCACCCACGCGTACGTGCGTTCCAGCCAGTTGGCGCTTTCCCGGTAGTACTGCAGGAACCGGCCGGTCAGCGTGATCACCTCGTCGGGCGAGTCGACGACGGCGAGCAGGTCACCCTTGCGGACGTGGGCACCGGCGGCCCCGCCGACGTATATCTCCCAGCGGCCGCCGTCGATCGCCACGACACCGAGGTCCTTGACGTACGCCTCGGCGCAGTTGCGGGGGCAGCCGGTGACGGCGAGCTTCATCTTGCCGGGGCCCTCGATGGCCTTGAAACGGTCCTCGATGGCGATCCCGAGAGCGGTGGAGTCGCCGACGCCGAAGCGGCAGAAGTCGGAGCCGACGCAGGTCTTCACCGTGCGGAAGCTCTTGCCGTAGGCGTACCCGGACGGCATGTCGAGGTCCGCCCAGACCTT
Organism: Plantactinospora sp. A48; assembly: GCF_055793945.1. Taxonomy (NCBI): domain Bacteria; kingdom Bacillati; phylum Actinomycetota; class Actinomycetes; order Micromonosporales; family Micromonosporaceae; genus Plantactinospora; species Plantactinospora sp. A48. The sequence goes on from NZ_JBTIXF010000061.1 coordinate 16,664, forward strand.
CGGCAGGTCTTCCTTGCGGATGCCGAGCAGGTCGATGCGCTGACCACCGGTGATCTTGACCAGTGGTACGGAGTACTTCTCGGCCACCTCCGCGATGCGCTTGAGCTGGGCCGGCGTGGTCACCCCACCCTTGATCTGGGGGACCACCGAGAAGGTGCCGTCGCGCTGGATGTTGGCGTGCACCCGGTCGTTGATGAATCGGGCGCCGCGTTCGTCGACATACTCGTCGCCCCACATCATCCGCAACAGCGACGCCAGGCCCATCTTGCTCCTGGCGTCCTCCTCGCCGCCGGGCACGAGGGTGGCGAACACCGCGGAGACGGATTTCAGGCCACGCTCGCGGATGACCGCCATCAGCTCCGCCTTGGGCATCGGTACGCCGGGGACGTACCAGCTGGCGGCCGGATCCTCCTCGACCTCGCCGCCGGCGGCCCACTCGACGATCTGGGCGACCAGGCCCTTGCACGACCCGCAGCCCTTGCCGGCCCGGGTGGCGTCCATGGCGCCGGTGAGCGTCTTCACCCCGCCCTGCACGGTGTCGACCAGCGTCCGCTTGGTGACGCCGTTGCAGTTGCACACCTGCACGTCGTCGCCGAGTTCCGCGGCGCTGACGTCGGCCGGTGGCGCGCCGAGGTCGAACATCAGCTCGACCCGTTCCTGCGGCAGGGCGAACCCACGGTCGAAGGCCTGCATGAGGAACGCGACCTTCCGCACGTCGCCGACGAGAGTCGCGCCGACGAGCCGGTCGTCGCGGATGATGATGCTCTTGTAGACACCCTTGCGCGGCTCGGCGAAAACGATCGTCTCGTCGTCGTCGCGCTCCGGCTCCTTGAGGCCCATCGAGGCGACGTCGACACCCGCCACCTTGAGCTTCGTGGCCACCCGAGAGCCGTGGTACGCCGCCTTCGGGTTCGTCCCGGTGATGTGGTCGGCGAGCACCCGAGCCTGTTCCCACAGCGGAGCCACCAGGCCGTACACCTCGCCGCGGTGCTGGGCGCACTCACCGACCGAGTAGATGTCGGACTCGTCCTGCACGCGCATCTGGTCGTCGACGACGATGCCCCGCTCCACCGGCAGCCCGCTGGCCGCGGCCATCTCGGCGTTCGCCCGGATGCCGGCGGCCACGACGACGACGTCGCAGGCGATGCTCCGGCCGTCCTTGAGCTTGACCCCGGTCACGGCGTGCTTGCCGAGCACCTCGGTGGTGTGCGCGCCGAGGACGACCTCGATGCCGAGCTGCTCGACGCTGCGCCGCAGGATCGCGCCCGCCTGAGCGTCCAGCTGGGCGTTCATCAGGTGGCCGGCGGCGTGCACCAGGGTCACGTGGGGCAGGTGATTCTGCAGCCCGCGGGCGGCCTCCAGGCCGAGCAGGCCGCCGCCGATCACCACCGCGCGCTCGTGCTCGCGGGCGTACCGGATCATGTTGCGGGTGTCGTCGATCGTGCGGAACGCGAACACGCCCTGGTGGTAGCCGCGTCCGGGGCGGTGGAGGCCGGGAATCGGCGGGACGAACACCCGGCTGCCGGTGGCGATGATCAGCTTGTCGTAGGGCGTCTCGGTGCCGTCATCCGCGTAGACCCGCCGGGCGAAGCGGTCGATCCGGGTGACCCGGGTGCCGGCGTGCAGGGTGATGCCGTTTTCGGCGTACCAGGACATGTCGTTGAGGAAGATGCCCGTCTCGTCGTCGACCCCGGAGAGCACGTTGGAGAGCAGGATGCGGTTGTAGTTGCCGTACGGCTCCTCGCCGAACATCGTGATGGCGAACTGTTCGTCTCCACCGCGTTCGAGGATCTCCTCCACCGTGCGGGCGCCGGCCATCCCGTTGCCCACCACGACGAGACGCCTGCGCTGACCGACGGCGTCCATCAGACCTCGACCAGCCCCAGGTCGACGATCACGGTGCCGGACACCCCGGCGGGCGCCGCCACGTGGACCTCGATACCGGTGCCGGAATCGAGATCCTCGACCACCCGCAGCGGTACGTGGACGTCGGACTTGGCCCCGATCGGGAAGTACCGCATCGGCTGGCCGTCGCGCACGAGCAGGACACAGATCAGCTCGTCACTGGCATTGCCGCCCCGGAAGTAGACCGGCTGTGCCACGACGCCGTCCGGCACCACGTAGCTGAGCGTGCCGTCGACGAGGCCGGGCCGGTCGAGACCCTTGCCCTCGAAGTTGTAGACCCCTTGCAGGAAGCGGGGAGTGGTGTGCACGGCGGTCTCCCTTGATCATTGGGACACTGGATTGGATGGTCCGGTGGTCAGCAGGTCGGTGTCGTCCGGGCCGCCCGCGCGCACGATCGACACCGCGCAGGCCTTGAAGGCGGGCATCCGGGAATGGCGGTCCAGCGCCGGGTCGGTCAGCGCGTTCGCGGCGGAACTGCCACCCCAGTGGAACGGGGCGAAGATGGTGTCGCGGCGGATGCCGTCGGTGAGGCGCGCCCGGAAGAACGCCCGCCCGCGTCGGCTGCGCAGTTCCACCACGTCGTTGTCGGCGATGCCGTGCCGGCGGGCGAGGTCCGGGTGCAGCTCCGCCCGGGCGTCGGGCAACGCCATGGTCAGGGCGCCGACCCGGCGGGTCTGGTTGCCGCTCTGGTACTGCTGCATGTTGCGCCCGGTGGTCAGCACGTACGGGTAGTCGACGTCGGGCAGCTCCGCCGGATCGCGGTGCTCCACCCGGAAGAACTTCGCCCGCCCGTCGGCGGTCGGAAAGCGGTCGGTGAACAGTCGCGGCGTACCCGGGTGGTCCTCGCTCGGGCACGGCCAGAAGACCCCCTGCTCGGCCTCGATGCGCTCGTAGGTGATTCCGGCATAGTCGGCGATCCCGCCGGCGCTGGCCCGGCGCAACTCGTCGAAGACGAGGCGCGGGTCGTCGTCGAAGTAGCGACCACGGCCGAGCCGGTTCGCGAGGTCGGCGAGCATCCGGAGATCGGAGCGGACCCCGGACGGCGGCGGCAGGGCCCGCCTACGGCGGATGACGCGCCCCTCCAGATTGGTCATCGTGCCCTCCTCCTCCGCCCACTGCGTCGTGGGCAGCACCACGTCGGCCACGGCGGCGGTCTCGGAGAGGAAGAAGTCGGAGACGACGAGCAGGTCCAGCGCCCGCAGCCGGTCCATCACCCGGTTGGTGTGCGGCGCCGACACCGCGATGTTGCTGGCGAGCACGAGCAGCACGCGTACGCCGTCGTCGGTCCCGAGCCGGTCGAGCATCTCCCAGGCCGACCGGCCCGGCCGGGGCAGTTCGTCCGGGTCGACGCCCCAGACGGCCGCGACGTGGGCGCGCGCCGCGGGATCGTCCAACCGCCGGTACCCGGGCAGCTGGTCGGCCTTCTGCCCGTGCTCGCGGCCACCCTGCCCGTTGCCCTGCCCGGTGATCGTGCCGTAGCCGGAGAAGGGTCGCCCGGGCAGGCCCAGGGCGAGGGCCAGATTGAGGTACGCCTGCGCCGTGTCGGTGCCGTTGCTGTGCTGCTCGGCGCCACGGGCGGTGAGCACCATCGCCGACGGCGCGCTCGCCAGCAACCGTACGGTCTCCCGCAGGTCCCGCTCCGGCACGCCGGTCATCCGCTCCACCCGGTCCGGCCAGTACGCCGCCACGGTCACCCGGACCGCGTCGAAGCCGCTGGTGCGGTCGCGCACGTACTCCTCGTCGACCAGACCCTCGCGGATCGCGATGTGCAGCAGCCCGTTCGCCAGCGCGAGGTCCGTGCCCGGCAGCGGCTGCAGGTGAAGGTGCGCTCCCCCCGCGGTGGTCGTACGGCGGGGGTCGACGACGATGTGCCGCGCGCCGGCGGCCCGTCCGGCGTCGAAGTACTGCATGGACGGCGGCATCGCGTCAGCGGGATTCGCCCCGACCAGCAGCACGGCCTGCGCCTGGGCGATGTCGGCGAGGGGGAACGGCAGGCCACGGTCGATCCCGAGGGAGCGGTTCGAAGCGGTCGCCGCGGACGACATGCAGAACCGGCCGTTGTAGTCGATCGACGCCGACCGGAGCGCCACCCGGACGAACTTGCCCAGCGAGTACGCCTTCTCGTTGGTCAGCCCGCCGCCGCCGAAGGCCCCGACGCTGTCGGGGCCGTACCGGTGCTGGCTGGTCCGGATGGCGTCGGTGACGCGGTCGAGGGCCTCGTCCCAGTCCGCCGGTCGCAACGGGCTGGTGCGGTCGGCGGGATCCTTGCGGACAAGCGGGCTCAGCAGCCGGTCACCGTGGTCGAGAAGGTCGGCAGCCGTCCATCCCTTGGCACACAGACCGCCCCTGTTGACCGGGAATTCGTTGGGTGCCAGCAGGGGCGGCCCGTTGCCGGTCGTCAGGGACATCCCGCACTGCAGGGCGCAGTATGGGCAGTGGGTATCGGTGGTGGACGATGCACTCACCCGTTGATGCTGGCCCGGCGCTGTTTCAGGTCCGTGCCAGGGCGGTTACGCTCCTCGGGTCCGGATGACTCGACCTGCCGTGCCTGACCATGGCGAGCAGCAACTCGGGGATCGGCTCCGCACCCCGGGACCACTCGGACCGCACCCGTGGACCATCGGCGGCTGCCGTCAGTCGGTCTGCGCCCATCGGCGGCTGCCGTCAGTCCGTCTGCGCCCAGTAGTCGCGGCTGGGCAGCCGGACCCAACGATCCGGGGTGTTGCCGAACGGGCGGGCGTCGGTGAGTCGCAGTCCGGCGTAGCCGCAGCAGTATGCGACGGCCTCGTGCCGGTAGAGGAAGGTGCGCAGGATCTCGTCGGCGGAGTCGTCGACGCTGGACCATCCGCCACCGGGGTGCAGGTCCCAGCCCTCGCAGGCGCCGTCGCGGAAGACGCTGCCCTGGTCGCCGCTCTTCGGGTTCGCGTACATGCTGTAGCAGACCGTGCCGGCCGACAGCAGCCGGGACACCACCGGGGTCGACGCCCCGTACGCCCACGGCTGGCTGACCACGCAGCCCCCCGGCACGTCGGTGACACCGACCGTCAGCAGAGCGGCGTCGTCCAGCGGGTCATCCTCGAAGTCCTCGACCATCGACTCCGGGTCGTCGCGTTCGATGACCGTCGCCGCGAGTCGGCGTACCGCCTCGGCCGCGTCGACGCCGGCGACGCAGGACAGGCTCAGACCGTCGGGGTCAAGGTCACCGAGCAGGTCGACGAGCCGGTGTCCCTCCGCCGCCACGGCGGCCTCGGCCGGCGACAGTTCCTGGCCGTGGGGCGCGCCGGGGAAGAGGACCGGGGCCCGCCCGGCCAGGTCCAACCGGCCGGGTGACCAACCGGCCATCATCGGCCGCCACGGGTCCGCGCCGGCCGCCGCGAGCACGCGGGCGTTGTCCGGCTTCCCGGCCTGGACGGCGACCCACAACGCGGTACGGCCGTCGTACTCGGTGTCGACGTCGTCGACCACGGCCGACAGTTCGGCGACGACCTCGGCGGATCCCCACGCCGCGGCCGCGTGCAGGGGCGGCTCGGCGCCCCGGATCCGGCTGTTCGGGTCGGCGCCGGCGGCGAGCAGCGCCCGCACCCCGGACAGGTCCGACCAGGTGCTCCAGCCCACGCGGTCCCATCCACCGTCGTCCACCACGCCCGACCCTCCCCGTACCGCTATGCCGGTGACCCGCCGAGGGTAGCGACAGCCACCGACACCGTCCGGCCCGTCACCCGGAGCGTGGCGCCGAAGCCCTCAACAACGACCGCTGCCGCCGTTTGCCGGCGTTCGGTCGTGGCGGGAACCAGCAGAGGCGCGGTTCGTCGCGGAAGGCCGGGTGTCAGTCGTAGAGGGCCGACACCCACAGATGGGTCAACGTGTCGACAAGTACGGTCCGATCGTCGAAGGGTGGCACTCCGCACGCGGCCAGGTAGTAGAGCCGCTCACCGGTCCAGGTCAGCGATGCGGCGAGCGCGGGAACGTCGACACCGTCGAGCCGGGCCGCGACGGCGGGGTCGGCCTGCCGATCGGCCTCGATCCGGGTGACCGCGGCGTCGGTGAACGTCGCCATCTGGTTCAGCCACAGCTCGCGCAGCTGCGGGTCGGACGCCCAGCTCTCCACGATGGCGCGCAGCACCGCCGCGTTGGACAGCCACAGGCCGGCGCCCGCGTCGACACCGGCCCGCAGCGCCTCCTGAGGGCTGGTGGACCTGCCCTGCACCCACGGCTGCGCGGCCTCGTGGCCGGCGCCGACCGCCCGGCGCACCAGTTCGGCGAGCACCGCCTGTTTGCCGGCGAAGTAGAAGTAGAAGCTCGCTCGGGAGACCCCGGCCGCGGTGATGATCTCGGCCACGCTGAGTGTGTCGAAGGTGCGCTCACCCAGCAGCTCGCGAAGTGCGTCGAGGATGCGTTCGCGCAGGCCGATGTTGCCCTGCTGGGGTTCATCGCGTCGAGCCGTCACACCGCACAGGATACCGGACAAGGCAACTGGACCGAATGACCAGACACGATGTATGGTCCGGGAATGACGCAGATCGCCGTCCACCTCGTGGTGGACGATCCCGACACCGCAGCCGCCTGGTACACCGAGGTTTTCGGCGCTCAGGAGACCAGCCGCCTTCCGTTGCCCGACGGCCGTCCGCTCACGGTGGAACTGCGCGTGGGTGACACCGTGCTCGCCCTGGCGGGTGAATGGCCGGACCGTGGCCTTCGTACGCCGGCGGCGCTGGGCGGCAGCCCGGCCGCACTGCATCTGCCGGTGCCGGACGTCGATGCCACCTATGCGCGCGCCGTCGGCGCCGGGGCCACCGCGTTCGAGTCGCCGCACGACGCGTTCTGGGGGGACCGCACCGCGCAGTTCCTCGACCCGTCCGGGCACCGCTGGGCGATCAACCGGCACCTGCGCGACGTCCCCGCGGCCGAGCTGGCCGAGCACGTGGCGGCGATGAACGGATGAGATACACGACGTTCGGGCGCACCGGTCTGCGGGTGTCGGAGCTGGTGCTCGGTGCCATGACCTTCGGTGAGCAGGGTGGCGTCGGCGCCCCGATCGAGGAGTGTCGACGCATCCTCGACGCCTACGCCGAGGCCGGCGGAAACGTCGTCGACACCGCCATCAACTACCGCGGCGGCGCCAGCGAGGAGATCCTCGGTGAGCTGCTGGAAGGGCGGCGCGACCGGTTCGTCGTGGCCACGAAGTACACGGTGACCCGTGACCCGGCCGACCCCAACGGCGGCGGCAACCATCGCAAGAATCTCCGGCTGTCCCTGGAGACCAGCCTGCGCCGGTTGCGCACCGACCACATCGACATCTACTGGGTACACATCTGGGACCGGCACACCCCGATCGACGAGACCATGCGGGCGCTCGACGACGCGGTCACCGCCGGAAAGGTGCTCTATCTGGGCGTGTCGGACACCCCGGCCTGGGCCGTCTCCCGCGCGAACACCCTGGCCGAATGGCGTGGCTGGACGCCGTTCGCCGGCCTCCAGGTGCCGTACAGCCTGATCAACCGTGACGCGGAGCGGGAACTGATACCGACGGCCGAGGCGTACGGTCTCACCGTCACGGCATGGAGCCCGCTCGGCGGGGGGGTGCTGTCCGGCAAGTACAACGCCAGCCCACCGGCTGGAACGAGCCGCCTGAGTCCGGACGCGATAAGCGACCGGGACCTCGGGGTGGCCCGGGTCGTGCAGGAGGTGGCCGACGAGTTGGGCGTCACCCCGGCTCAGGTCGCGCTCGCCTGGACCCGCCAGCGCGACGGCGTGCTACCGATCATCGGCGCCCGGACCCTCGACCAGCTACGAGACAACCTGGGCTGCACGGCGGTCACGCTGCCGCCGCAGCAGGTGACGCGCCTGGAAACGGCAACCGGTTTCAGCCTCGGCTTCCCGGCCGACTTCATCGCCCAGACCACACCCTGGGTGCTCGGTAGCGCGGCGCTCTGACCCACGACACCGCACAACCAGCCGGGGAGACGTCGGAGTCCAGGGCTGGTGGAGCATGGCTACGGAACGGCGGGCCTCGCCACCCGAGGGCTCGTCCACCCCGGTCGGCGCACCAGCCCGACGACGAGCAGAACGAGCGACAGCAGCGGCATCGGGTGGCCGATCCTTCGCGGAGGGATCCGGCCAGCGCCGGGGACAGCAGGAAGATGCCGAGGTAGAGCTGGACGAGGGTGATGAGGAACTTGGCGAGCACCCACCAGTGTCGGAAGAACCCCCATGGCGTCGCGGCGGCCAACATGATCCCGGTGAACGCCGACGCATCCGCCATCGGTCCGAGCAGGCGCCCGTCAAGCAGGTGAGCCATGGAGGTGGCCGCGTCCCGGGTGGTGGACGGGTCATCGGTCGCCAGCCCCGCCGAGAGCAGCATCCGGAAGAACCCGTAAGGAGGATCAGGGGTATCCGCAGAACGGGGCCTTCTCGTGAATGCCGAGATCCTCGCAGTCGTATCCGCTGCCCTCGCTGTGGAACCGCCAGCCTGTGCCGGTCTGGTAATGGAACAGGAAGATGCCGTCACCGCGGTCCGGACCCGGCGTCGGGTAGGCCGTGGCCCAATCCTTCCAACACCTCACGCCAGCCGGATCGAAGTGCCGCCCCTTCGGCAATTCGACGAGTTTTTCGAGATCTTTCGCCGAGGGGCACCCGGGTCGCTCGGTCGCCCGGGCCGGTGCCTTCGCGGCATTGGCGCGTGAAGTGGCCGGAACGGCGGTTGGAACGGCGGTTGGAACGGCGGTTGGAACGGCGGTTGGAACGGCCAAAGTGGGATCCGGTGCGGCTGAGGTGGGATCCGGTGAGGGTGGCGCCGTGGATTGTGGAGTGGAGGTGCAGCCGGCGAGCCCGAACAGGATCATGGAAACGGAGAGCGGCAGACGGCGACGTACGGACATTTCAGATCCCCCGATTCGTGGCGGTTATCGGTTACCTCCAGCAACACGCGCTGGATGTGCCGCTGGTTGCCGCCGAACGCGGAAAATCCCCGACAGTCATCGACACGACACCCGACGGCCGGCGCTCCCCGGCTGCGGGGCGTCAGTGGGGGTTGTGGCCGGGCGCCGACAGGCCGGTCCGGCGCGCGGCAACCGTCCTGCCGGGCGATCCGTGCCGGGCCATCGACGATCGGCGAGCGCTCGCGCTCGGGTGGCCGGGCGTTGCCGGCGGGCCCCAGACGTCGGCGTTCTGGGTGGTCGGTGACGGCGCTTCGTCCGGTCCGACCACATATATACATAGACGACATCCGATCACCTGTTGCCTCTGTCGCATCCTGCGCCTACCCTCCAAGGCAGACTTTCGGGACTTTTGGCGAAGGGGTGTGCCGAGTGACGGTCGCAACCACTGCCGTCAATGGCGTTGCTGGGTTCTGTCTCTCCCTCGATGTGACTGATGGCCTTGTCTGTGCCCATGACCTTCCTTGTCGCCCGATGAATATCCCGGGTCGAAGGCGATTGAGAGGAACAATTAATGAAGTCGACGGTGTCCACCGTTCGAAGGTCGTTGCTGACGGCCGCGGTGCTCATCTCTGCCGCACTTCCGGTCATGCTTGACGACCAGCTGCCAGCTGCGGCGGCAACCCAGGAAACATATTACGTGGCCCCGGACGGTAACGACGCCAATCCGGGAACCATGCAATCCCCGTTCAGGACGGTCCAACACGCGCGGGACGTCGTTCGTACCGTGAATTCGAACATGACGGGCGACATCAACGTCTATCTCCGTGGTGGAACCTACCCGGTGAGCAGCACGATCGAGTTCGGGCCGAGCGACTCCGGCACCAACGGTTACCGGGTCGTCTATGCCGCCTACCCGAATGAGACGCCGATCCTCGAAGGCGGAACCCAGGTAACCGGGTGGACCCAGCACAGCGGCAACATCTGGAAGGCGCCCCTCGACCGGGCCAACAAGCTGCGCACGCTCTACGTCAATGACAAGCGGGCGTACATGGCTTCGAAGACGATCAACTCGGCGGGGTGCTACGGGACGTACAACATCACGGCCGGACAGGCCGACTGGGCCTGGGAATCGGGCTCGCAGTGCGCTGGTGCCAAATACAGCCTGAGCGACTTCCCCTCGATCGCCCGCAACCAGGACGACATCGAGATCGAGACGGCGACGACCTGGACCACGGCCATCGTGGGAGTCCGCCAGGTGACCACGAGTTCCGACGGCGCGAACCGGGTGGCCATGTTCCAGCAGCCCGGTGCGGCCATCGCCCAGGGCGCGTACAACGGCAACGCCCAGGTGGGTGGCTCGCACAAAGTCATGAACGCCTACGAGTTCCTGGACACGCCGGGTGAGTTCTACTTCGACAAGAGCAGCCAGACGTTGTACTACTACAAGAGCAACACCGAGGACATGTCGACCGCCTCGGTGTACGCGCCGAACAACGTGACCACGCTGCTGCGGGTCGCCGGCACCTCGACGAGCAACCACGCCCGTAACATCACGTTCTCGGGTCTCACCGTGCAGCACTCCGACTGGAACCTGGTCAACGTCGCCGGCTCCATCCTGAAGCAGGCACAACAGGGCAATCTGAGCGCCTTCGCGTACGCGAAAGGCAACTTCCACGTCTACTACTACCGCAACGTCGACGTCACGCCCGGCATCATCTACCTGCAGAACGCGGACGGGATCCTCCTGCAGCGCAACCGGGTCCAGCACACCGGCGCCGACGGGATCAACATGATCAACGACGTGCAGAACACGCAGTTGATCGGGAACTTCACCAACGACATCGCCGGATCGGCCATCACCGTCGGCCATCCCCAGCACGTCTACATCGGGGACTACACGTCGACCAACCGGGAGAAGTTCCCCACGCAGGTCGAGGGGCTGCCGAAGAACATCGACATCAAGAACAACTACATCTACGACAGTGCGGTCCTGTTCAACGGCCAGAGCCCCATCTCGGCGTACTTCGCCGACACGCTCACCATCCAGCACAACCGGATCGAGAAGGCTCCGTGGGCGGGTATCACCCTCGGTTGGGGCTGGTGGAACTTCGACGGATCATCGGGTTCGATCGCGCCGAACCGGCCCACCACGACGGCGCGAAACAACAACATCAGCTACAACCACATCATCGACACGGTGCAGCGCCTCGGTGACACGGCTCCCATCTACACGCTGGGCAGCCAGCCGGGCACCATGATCACCAACAACTATCTGCAGGGTGTCCCGTCCGGTCACAAGTACGGGCTGCACCCGGACGAGGGTTCGGCGTACATCACGTTCCGCGACAACGTCCTGAGCGTGGACAAGAACGTCACCTGGCTCATCAACTCCGACGACTTCGGCCGCAAGCACGATCTGAGCATCACGCAGACGTACGGGCCGATCAACAAGGTCTCCAACAAGAACCTGCCGAACAGCACGATCCAGGACATCCTCGTCTCCTCCGACTACGTCTGGCCGGCGGCGGCCTACAACATCGCCGCGAACTCCGGGCTGGAGGATTCGTTCCGGGACATCATTCCGGCGAGCAACCTGTCGAAGCCGAACTACGTCCTACCGGCCAGCACCTTCGTCACCAGCGGGACGGCGTCGGTTCCGATCCGGAGCACCGGCGACGCGACCAGCACGGTCTGGCTGGCTCCCCTCGGCACGACCACCTTCGTCGCCGGCCCGACGATGACCAGCGCGAGTGGCACCGCCACCTCCATCGCCGTGCCGACGACACAGGGCGACTACCGGCTCTACGTCGTCGACGCGCAGGGAAACCGCTCGGCCGAGTCGACCTCGCTCGTCCGGCAGCAGAGCGGCGGCAACCCTCAGCAGGGCGGGCAGCTCGTGGGTGGCCAGTCGGGCCGCTGTATCGACGTGCCTAACTCGACGACCACGAACGGCACCCAGGTGCAGATCTGGGACTGCTCCAGTGGCACGAACCAGCGCTGGACCTACACCGCCAGCAAGCAACTGACCGTCTACGGCAACAAGTGCCTGGATGCCAACGGGGCTGGCACGACCAACGGCACCACGGTCATCATCTGGGACTGCCATGGCGGCCTCAACCAGCAGTGGAACGTGAACTCCAACGGCACCATCACGAACGGCCAGTCCGGACTGTGCATCGATGCCAACGGCGCCGGTACCGCCAACGGCACGAAGATCATCCTTTGGTCGTGCAACGGTGGCGCGAACCAGCGGTGGACCCTGCGCGGCTGATTGACCACACCCGCCGGGCCGTCCGCATCGTCGGGCGGCCCGGCGCGGCGTGTGATGGACCTCCGCCAGGTTGGTGCGGCGTGCACAAGCCTTCACCGGGCCACCGAACCATCTCCCGGTGCCCGCTCACCGAAAGTGAGCGCCGGTTGGCCCTCGCCCCGGTGCCTCCGCCCCGCTTTGCAATGCTTCCCTCCAGGCAACAGGCACCGTGCGTAACCGACGGTCCGATCCGAAGGAACCCGGCAATCGGCATCACCGCAGCCCAGCCTTGGTGTCGCCGGGAGGGAAGCATTGCAAAGCGGGGAGCGGGCGGTGGGCGAGCCCTGCCGGGGGACTACCGAGTGTCAGGGATGTGATGTCCGCCGGCATCGTGACTCACGGTGTTGTCGGCGAGCTGCCGGTGCCGCCGTACCGACCCGGCAAACCGTCCTGGACAGCGCACCGGCCCGCCATCGAGGGCCGGCGGCCTGACTGTCGGTCGTCTCGCTGGCCATGGCCACTATCACGCCAACTACTGTATCTGTTACAGTACTAGCCATGGTTGATAACGCGCCGGGCGGTGCCTCGTCGAGCGGGGATGTCCTCGCCGCCGACCTGCTGCGTGGGCACACCGACACGATCGTGCTGGGGGTGCTGCGCGGCGGGGACAGCTACGGCTTCGAGATCTTCAAGCGGATCCGGGACGCGACCGGCGGGCGATATGAGATCAAGGAAGCGACCCTCTACGCGACGTACCGCCGGTTGACCAAGGACGGCCTGATCGAGGCCTACTGGGGCGACGAGAGCCAGGGGGGACGCCGCAAGTACTACCGCATCACCGACGCCGGCCGTGCCGTCTACCGCCGCAACGTCGCGGCGTGGACGGCCACCCGTGACGTCATCGACTCACTGCTCGGCCTGGACGCAGGCACCGGGTCCACGGACCCGGCATCCGGAAGGCGGTCATCGTGACCATCCCCAACGACAGCGCGGGCGGCATGCACGTGCATCGCCTGCTCGACGAGGCGTTCGCCGGCATCGAGATGACCCAGGACCGGCGGGACCTCAAGGAGGAGGTACGGGCCAATCTGGTCGCCCGGACGGCCGAGCTGGCGGCCACCGGGGTGGTGCCGGAGACGGCTGCCCGGCAGGCGGTCGAGGAGCTGGGCGACGTACGCGACATCCTCGACGGCTTCCCGGCCGAACCGGAGCGGACGAGCCCCGGCTGGACGCCCCCACGGGTACGGCCCAACCCGGCCTTCACCGTCCGTACGGTCGTGTTGTCGGCCGTGGTCGTGGCCGGGCTGGCGGTGCTCGCGCTGGCCGCCACGCTGCTCGACATCCCGTTCGGCGGCCAGGTCGTCGCGGTCGTCGCCCTCGCGCTGGCGGCCGGTGCGGTCACCGCCGACGCGCTGCGGCAGGAGACGACCAGCAACCATCCGATGCCGACCGGCCGCGCCCTCGGGTACGGCCTCGGCGCGCTCCTCGCGGTGGCCGGGCTCGGTGCCGGCTGGCTCTACCTGCGTGAACGGGACCTGCCCTGGGCCGTCGCCGGCGGGCTCGGCATCGTCGCGTCGGCCGCACTGCTGGCCTGGCTCGGCGCCACCCAGACCAACCGGCACAAGGAGTGGGTGTTGCGGATGCAGGCGTCCCACGCCCAGGTGGGGAACCGGTTCACCGAGGACCCGGCCGCCGCCGCGCGCTTCGGCCTGTACGTGTTGAGCACCTGGTTGCTGGCCATCGCCGCGTTCGTGGCGTTGACCCTGACGGTTGGCTGGGCCTGGTCCTGGCTCGCCGTGGTCGCCGGGTTCGTGACCATGATGCTCATGATCGCCAGGATGCTGTTCTCCTCAGGCGATTGACCGGGGTCTGTGCTCGCCTCCGCCACACCCCGGCTCCTTCCACCCTCACCGGCTGGCCACCCGGCTGGCCCTCCAGAAGGAGTACGCATGTCCGCAGCGGACCGCGCCATCGAAGCGGTCGACCTCGTCAAGACGTACGGCAGAGGCAACCGGAAGGTCCGGGCGCTGGACGGGGTCACCTTCTCGGCCCGTCCCGGCATCGTCTTCGCGGTGCTCGGCCCGAACGGCGCCGGCAAGTCGACCACCGTCCGGATCCTCACCACCCTCTCCACCCCCGACGCCGGCCAGGCCCGGGTCGCCGGCGTCGACGTGCGGCGGCACCCGGACCGGGTCCGCCGGCTCATCGGGTACGTGTCGCAGAAGCCGGCCTTCGACCCGATCGGCACCGGACTGGAGAATCTGGTCCTGCACGGGCGTATCCACGGCGCGTCCGCCACCTCGGCCCGGCAGCGGGCCGAGGAACTGCTGGAGCGCTTCGACCTCGCTCCGGCCGCCCGCCGCCCGGCCGGCACCTGGTCGGGCGGGATGCAACGCAAGCTCGACCTCGCGATGGGGCTGATGCACCGGCCCCGGGTGCTGTTCCTCGACGAACCCACCACCGGCCTGGACCCGCAGGCCCGGCTCGACCTGTGGGCGGAGATCGCCGGGCTGGCCCGGCGGGACGGCCTGACCGTGCTGCTCACCACGCACTACCTGGAGGAGGCCGACCAGCTCGCGGCCGAGCTGGTGATCGTCGACGCCGGCCGGGTCGTCGCCGCCGGCACCCCCGAACAACTCAAGAACGACCTCGACGGGGACACCGTCCGGCTGCGGCTGGCGGATGGGACGCAGGCCGGGCGGGCTCGCCAGGCGGTCGCCGCGCTGCCCGCCGTCGCCGAGGTGGACACCGACGGGGCCGAGCTATGGGCGAGGGTCGCCAACGGAGCCGTCGTGCTGCCCGCCGTCCTGGCGGCGCTGAACACCGCCACCGTCGAGCTGACCGCGGTCAGCGTCGCCCGTCCCTCGCTCGACGACGTGTACCTGCGTCATGCCGGCCGCAGCTTCTCCGACGCCCACCAGGCCGGCGCCGTACGGGCGGGGGTGCGGGCATGACCACCACGCTCACCCACACCGGGCTGCTGTCGGCCCGGTCCCTGCGTACGCTGTCCCGCCAACCGATGTACCTGCTGTTCAACCTGGTGCAGCCGATGGTGTGGCTGCTGCTGTTCGGCCAGCTCTTCCGGCGGGTCGCCGTGCTACCCGGCTTCGGTGACGGCTCCTATGTGGCCTACCTGACCCCGGGCGTGGTGGTGATGACCGCGATGATGTCCGCCGGCTGGAGCGGCGTCTCGATCATCCAGGACATGGAACGGGGGGTGCTGGACCGCGCGCTCACCTCCCCGGTACGGCGGGGCGCGCTGGTCGGTGGCGCGCTGGCGTACCAGACGATCGTCACCGTCGTACAGTCGCTGATCGTGTTCGGCGCCGGGCTGGCGGCCGGTGCCCGCTACCCCGGCCGGGCCCGCGGGGTGCTGGTCGTGCTGGTCTGTTCGGTGCTGCTCGCGATGGCCTTCACCGCACTGTCCGACGCGGTCGCGTTGCTGGTACGCCAGCAGGAGGCGCTGATCGCCGTGGCGCAGTTCCTGGTTCTCCCGCTGACCTTCCTCTCCTCGGTCATGATGGCCCCGGCCCTGATGCCCGGCTGGGTGGCCCGGGTGGCCAGGTTCAACCCGGTGGACTGGGCCGCGGTGGCCAGTCGGGAGGCGCTGCGGGCCGATCCGGACTGGGGGCTGGTGCTCGACCGGGCCGGGCTGCTGCTGGGCCTGGCGGTCGTGATGGGCTTCCTGGTCGCCCGGGCGTACCGGAGCTACCAACGGGCCAGCTGACCTCGTCCCACCCCGCCGACCGGACCGGTCGGTGGGGTGGGACATCGGATCTTTCCCGGGGTCCGGGCGCCGCCCGATGTCGACGACGGTGGATCTGCTCGATGGTGGTGGTGGCTCTCCGGGCGTTGACCAGTACGGCCGGCGATGCCTAACATATGACGTCTCTATATATAGGAGATCATCAACGTAATCATGATGTGACGCACTGATCGCCACGTGCGAGCGGTCGGCTCGCGGCTCGGGGCTTTCGGGCGGGTACGTCGAAGGAGGGCGAATCGGATGTTTGCCAGAGTGCGCCACCCGCGGATCCGCGGCGGGGATCGGACCGGCCGTCAGCTGTGGCGGACCGCGTCGCGGCCGCGCCGGGTCGCGGTGTCGCTGGCCTGCACCGTGGTGGCGGCCGCCAGTGTGCTGATCGGGTCCGTCTCCCCGGCGGAGGCGGCGACCGCGATCACCATCAACGGCAGCTCTGGCGGCCGGGCGCTCGACGGCATCGGCGCGGTCAGCGGTGGCGGCGGTAACAGCCGGCTGCTGATCGACTATCCGGAACCGCAGCGCAGCGACATCCTGGACTACCTGTTCAAGCCCGGGTACGGCGCCGCGATGCAGCTGATGAAGGTGGAGATCGGCGGAGACACCAACTCGACCTCCGGGGCGGAACCCAGCCACGAGCACACCCGGGGCAGTGTGAACTGCAACCGTGGCTACGAGTGGTGGCTGATGGAGCAGGCCAAGGCGCGCAACCCCAACATCCAACTGGCGGGCCTGGCGTGGGGCGCTCCGGGCTGGATCGGCAACGGCAACTTCTGGTCCCAGGACTCGATCGACTACCTCGTGGCCTGGCTGGACTGTGCCGGTACGCACAACCTGACCATCAACTACCTCGGTGGCTGGAACGAGAAGGGCTACAACTCCGGCTGGTACAAGAACCTGCGCTCGGCGCTCAACTCCCACGGCTACAGCAGCATCAAGATCGTGGCCTCGGACGACTTCGGCTGGGGTGCCGCCGACGAGTCGCTGCGGGACCCGGCGTTCGCCAACGCCGTGCAGGTGTTCGGCAGCCACTACGTCTGCGGCTACCGCAGCGCGCAGAGCAGCTGCCCCAGCTCCAACAACGCGATCTCGACGGGCAAGCCGCTGTGGGCCAGTGAGAACGGGTCCGACGACTACAACGGCGGGGCGCAGGCGCTCGCCCGGGGCATCAACCGGGACTACATCGACGGCAAGATGACCGGCTACATCAACTGGCCCGTCATCGCCGCCATCACCCCGAACATCCCGTGGGCGACCACCGGCGTGGCGGTGGCGCAGCAGCCGTGGTCCGGTAACTACTCCATCGGCAAGAACGCCTGGGTGATGGGGCAGACCACCCAGTTCACCGCCCCCGGCTGGCGCTACCTCGACTCGTCGAGCGGCTACATCGGCGGGAACCGCAACAACGGCAGCTACGTCTCGCTCAAGTCGCCGAACAACAGCGACTACAGCACCATCATCGAGACGATGGACGCCGGCGGGGCGCAGACCCTCGACTTCACCGTCGCGGGCGGGCTGTCCACCGGCACCGTGCACGTCTTCTCGACGAACCTCCGGTCGAACAACAGCGCCGACTACTTCGTCCGCAACAACGACATCACCCCGAACGGCGGTCGCTTCTCGCTGACCGTCCAGCCCGGCTACGTCTACAGCTTCACCACCACGACCGGGCAGGGCAAGGGCACGGCGGCCAGCCCGGCGCAGGGCACCCTGAAGCTGCCGTACAGCGACGACTTCGACAGCTACGCCGTCGGCCGCGAGGCCAAGTACCTGATGGACCAGCAGGGGTCGTTCGAGATCGCCGCCTGCGGTGGGGGCCACACCGGAAACTGCGTACGGCAGATGTCGGACCAGAAGCCGATCTACTGGACCTCCGGGCAGGCGGAGCCGTTCACGCTGCTGGGCGATCTGAGCTGGCGCAACTACACGGTCTCCTCCGACGTCATGCTGGAGAAGTCCGGCTACGCCCAGCTCATCGGGCGCGGTAACACGTACAACCACCAGGGTCCGCAGAACGAGAACGCGTACTACTTCCGGGTCACCGACGGTGGTGCCTGGTCCATCCTGAGCAACAACACCAGCGGCAACTGGCGCACCCTGGCCAGCGGCAACGTCTCGGCACTGGGTACCGGGCGCTGGCACAACCTGTCGCTGACGCTCAACAACAGCAGTCTCACGGCGGCCATCGACGGCACCACGGTCCGTACGGTGTCGGACTCCACCTGGGTCGCCGGTCAGGTCGGGTACGGCACCGGCCAGGGGGTCACCGCCCAGTTCGACAACCTCACCATCACCCCGGTCGGTGGTTCCACGGACCCGGGCCCGACCGGCCCGATCCGGGGCGCGGGCTCCAACCGGTGCCTGGACGTCAACGGCGCCAGCCAGTCCGACGGGGCGACCGTGCAGATCTGGGACTGCAACGGCGGTGCCAACCAGCAGTGGACGGCCACCTCCAGCAACCAGCTCACCGTGTACGGCAACAAGTGCCTCGACGTGCCCAGCACCGCCAACGGCACCCGTGTCCGGATCATGAGCTGCAACGGCGGCACCAACCAGCAGTGGCGGATCAACTCCGACGGCACGATCACCGGCGTCGGTTCGGGCCTCTGCCTGGACGTCAACGGAGCGGGTACCGCCAACGGCACCGCCGTGCTGCTCTGGACCTGCAACGGCGGCAGCAACCAGCAGTGGATCCGCGGCTGACAGCCTGAGGTCCGCGCCGGAAGACCGGCGTACCGCCGAACGGCGGCCGGCAGCTCACCCGAGCTGTCGGCCGCCGTTCGCGTGTGCGCCGGGGCCGTCGAGCGCGGGTCGACCAGATGATGGGATCGGGGCGGATGGGTCTGGGATAGATACCCTATATTCCCGGTAGACTTAATCGGATAAGCGTCCGGACGAGGTACCGATGACCCTGACCTTCCACTGGTTCCTACCCACCTACGGCGACGGCCGGGACATCGTGGGCGGTGGGCACGGCGTGCCCGTGGGAACCGCCGCCGGCGCCCGGCCCGCGACGCTCGCCTACCTCGGCCAGATCGCCCGCACCGCCGAACAGCTCGGCTTCGTCGGCGCACTGACCCCGACCGGGGCCTGGTGCGAGGACGCCTGGCTGACCACCGCGATGCTGGTCGAGGTCACCGAGCGGCTGAAGTTCCTGGTCGCCTTCCGGCCCGGGATGGTCGCGCCCACCCTCGCCGCGCAGATGGCCGCCACGTTCCAGCGGCACTCGGCGGGACGGCTGCTGCTCAACGTGGTCACCGGCGGGGAGAGCCATGAGCAGCGCGCGTACGGCGACTTCCTCGACAAGGACACCCGGTACGCGCGTACCGACGAGTTCCTGCACATCGTGCGGGCCCTCTGGCGCGGTGAGACCGTCGACTTCACCGGCGCGCACCTGCGGGTGGAGGGCGCCCGGCTGTCCCGGGTCCCCGACCCGACCCCGGCCGTCTACTTCGGTGGCTCGTCACCGGCCGCCGGCGGGGTCGCGGCCCGGCACTCCGACGTGTACCTCACCTGGGGAGAGCCGCCGGGGGCGGTGTCCCGGAAGATCGCCTGGATCAACGGACTCGCGGCGGAGGCCGGCCGCACGGTGCGGCACGGCATCCGGCTGCACGTCATCAGCCGGGACACCGCCGAACAGGCATGGGTGCAGGCCCGGCGGCTGCTCGACGGCATCGACCCGGCCGCCATCGCCGAGGTGCAGGCCGGGCTGGCGCGCAGCGAGTCCGAGGGCCAGCGGCGGATGCTGGCCCTGCACGGCGGGCGGCGGGACGACCTGGAGATCGCCCCCAACCTGTGGGCCGGCTACGGGTTGGTCCGTGGGGGCGCCGGCACGGCCCTGGTCGGCAGTCACACGGAGGTCGCCGACCGCATCGAGGAGTATCACCGGCTCGGCATCACCGAGTTTGTCCTGTCCGGCCACCCGCACGTCGAGGAGGCGTACTGGTTCGGTGAGGGCGTCCTGCCGGTCCTGCGGGCCCGGGGGCTGTGGAGCCATCCGGCCGCCGTCGGGGACCCGCCGCCGGTCGGCATTCCGTTCGCCTCGGCACCGGTCCCCGTCGCGGCGCCCTGACCATCCGCCCCGAGCGTCCGGACCGACCACATCGACCAGCAGGGAGAATCATGAGCACACCCACCGTCGAGGTCGTCGAGCTGATCGGCAACCCCCGAGCGGGCTCGCGTACCCGGGCCCTCGCCGACGCGGTCGTCGCGGAACTGTCCGGTCGGCTCGGGTCGACCGGCGGTGCGCTGGGCCGACCCACGGTGCTGGAACTGGCCGAACTGGTCGGGGTGTCGTTCGGGCCCGGGCCCGCCCAACCGATCGCCCCGGTGGCCGACCCGTTCGCGCCGGTACGGGCGGCCGGGCTGCTGGTGGTGGCCACACCGGCGTACAAGGGCAGTTACACCGGCCTGCTGAAGATCTTCCTCGACCGGTTCGGGCCGGGGGAGCTGTCCGGCACGGTCGCGCTGCCGGTGGCGGTCGCCGCGTCACCGGCCCACACCGAAGCCACGGCCACGGCCCTGCGGCTGCTGCTCGCCGAGCTGGGCGCCGACCTGCCGGTGCCACCGCTGGCCGTCCTGGAGTCCCGGCTCGCCGCACCGGCGGAGGTCGTCGCCGAGTGGGCCGACGAACACGCCGAGCGGCTCGCCGAAGCGCTGTTCCGCCGACCGGTACCCGCAGAGATCAACTGAGCGATCGAGTCAAGGAGCACAACCATGCGTACCCGCGGCCCCCTCCAGCGGTTCGGCGCCGCCCTCGCCTGCCTGGCCACCACGGTCGCCCTCGGCGCCGTGGTCGGCTGCGGGAACGGGACGTCCGACGCCGCCGCCAGCGACGGCCCGCTGCGGGTCGGATACCAGCGCTACGGCAGCGAGAGCCTGCTCAAGGCCCGCGGCACCGGCGGGGACGTGAAGTGGTCACTGTTCGAGAGCGGCCCCGCGCTGACCGAGGCGCTCAAGGCTGGCGCCATCGACATCGGTGAGACGGGGGAGGCGCCGCCGGTCTTCGCGGCGGCTGCGAAGACCGAATTCAAGATCGTCGCCACCTCGGCGCCGGTGCCCGGCGGTGAGGCCGTGCTCGTACGCGAAAGCAGCGGCTTCACCAGCTTCGCCGACCTCAGGGGCCGGACGATCGCGTTGAACAAGGGCTCCAACGTCAACTGGCTGCTGGTCCGGCTGCTCGCGGCCAACCACCTGCGGCCGACCGACGTCAACGTCAGGTACCTCAAACCGGCCGAGGGGCGGGCGGCGTTCGACAACGGTCAGGTCGACGCCTGGATCATCTGGGACCCCTACTTCGCCCTCGCCGAACGCCCGGGGGTCAAGGTCCTGGTCGACGCGACCGGGCTGGCCAGCAACCGGGAATACCTCCTGGCCTCGCCGGCGGCGCTCCGGACCAGGAGCGACAAGATCCAGCGGTTCCTCGGCGCGCTGCGCCAGACCACCGAGTGGGGGATCGCCAACCCCGACGAGCGGGCCCGGGTCCTGGCTCCGGAACTGAAGATCGACGAAGCCGTCGCCAAGCGGTCCCTGGCCCGCAGCGCCAAGCCGCTCGCACCGGTGACCCCGGACGTCGGCACGGAACTGCAGGGCATCGCCGACGGATTCGCCGACCTCGACCTGATTCCCAGCCGGCCGGACATGACGGCGCTGATCGATGACCGCTACGCCGAGGTGCTCCGGTGACGGCCACACCGGTCACCCCCGACACCGGCCCGGTCACCCCCGACACCGGCCCGGTCACCTCCGACACCGACCCGGTCACCTCCGACACCGGCCCGGCCACCGACACCGGCGCGACGGGCGACGCCGCGACCGGCACCGGTGCCGCGAGCGGTAGCGCCAACGGCGCCGGCACCGCGCGGGGCCCGGCCACCGACACCGGCGCGGTGCGCGGCACCGCGACCGGCGGACCGGGGGGGGGGGGGGGGGGGGGGGGGGAAAGAGGAGTGGGACTATAGGGCCA
>NZ_JBTIXF010000062.1:0-38013 GCF_055793945.1 Plantactinospora sp. A48
CGGACACCCCCCAGGTGGCCCTCTTGCTAGGTGTGGGGAATTTGCTTGGTGGGTGGGGGCTTGGGATCGACCGCCACCCCTCCCGGTGTGCGGTGGGTTTGTTGGGTTGTCCTCCCCCGACCCCCCCCCACCACCAGCTAGGCCGAACGGTCCCGTCGGGTCGGGGTGGCGAACAGGTCGACGATCTCGTCGAACTGGGTGAGCAGCAGCCCGGCCACCGCACCACCCACGGCGGCGATCAGCGAACCGGCGAGGGTCCGCGGGTCGTCGCCGCCGAGGAACGCCCGGCCGGTCAGCAGGCCGACCAGCGCCACCACCAGCAGCAGAGCATTGCGGACCAGGTGCCGGCGGCCGACCGGCGTTCCGGCCGCCCCGAAGCAACGGCACCGCACCACCCGGCCGCGCCGGATCACCAGCACCATGGCGGCGGTGAAGGCGAGCAGCAGACACAGGGCGATCACGAAGCCCACCGGTGCCGACGGGTCGGTGGCCAGCAGCGGGACGACCGCGACCTCACCGGCGATGACGGCCAGCGCGGCCGGCCGCTCCAACCGGGTCGGCAGCACCCCGAAGCCACGAACCGAGGCGACGAAGGCGTCCCGGGCGGCCCGACCGCGTAACTTGCTGCCCGCGGAGACCGCGAACACCAGCGCGATCAGGCAGCGACAGGCGATCTCCGTGTAGCGCACCACCCAACACTAGCCGTCCGGCGCCGGTCCGGGTCCGGCGTGTTCACCGGGTTTCGACCAGCAGACCGAGGACGAGGTCACGGGGCAACCCGTGGGTCTCGTGCAGCTCCACCAGGTCCTCCTCGCGCAGCGGTCCGCGTTCCAGCCGCCGGGAAACCACCCGCCGGCCACGCCGGAGCAGCCGTTCGAAGCGGCGCTCCTCGTCGAGCAGGGCGGTGCGTACCTCGCCCGGTCCGATCGGCAGCCGGAAGTGCCCGAGGGTGTGCTTGACCGGCTCCACCGGAAGGTCGTCCAGGCTCCGGGTCGGATCGTCCCGCCACAGTGTGGTGAGCACCCGCCGCAGCAGCCGGCGCAGCACGTAGCCACGGCCCGTGTTCTCCGGCCGGACGCCGTCGCCGAGCATCACCACACAGGAGCGGAAATGGTCGCAGACGACGCGGGTGTCCGGCCCGTCGAGCGGCCACCGCTGGGAGACCGTGGTCAGCCACGGCGTGAAGATGTCACACCCGTACACCGAATCCTGTCCCTGTAGGACGGTCAGCAGGCGTTCCAGTCCCATGCCGGTGTCGACGACCGGCTGGGGAAGGGGTTCGAGGCCGCCGTCGTCGTGCCGGCGGTAGCGCATGGTGACGTGGTTCCACAGCTCCACCCAGCGGGGATCGCCGCTCGGTGGACCGGTCGGCGGCGAGTCGCCGGTCCAGACGAACAGCTCCGAGTCGGGTCCGCACGGCCCGGTGGGGCCGTTGGACCACCAGTTCTCCTCGCGGGTCAGCTCGACCGGCACGCCGAGTTCCGTCCAGGTGGACAGCGAGTCGTCATCCGGGCCGACCTGGTCGTCACCGCCGAACACGGTGGCGTGCAGCCGACCCGGGTCGATGCCGTAGCCGTCCCGCAGCAGCTCGTACCCCCAGCGCAGGCTGCGTGGCCCGGAGTAGTCGCCGAGCGACCACGAGCCGAGCATCTCGAACACCGTCAGGTGGGTGTGGTCGCCGACCTCGTCGAGGTCGGTGGTCCGCAGGCAGCGCTGCACGTTGACCAGCCGACGCCCGCCCGGGTGCGGCCGGCCCAGCAGGTACGGCGTGAGTGGGTGCATGCCGGAGGTGGTGAACAGCACCGGGTCACCGGGCGGCGGGATGAGTGAGGTGCCGGTGACCGGCCGGTGACCGCGTTCGCGGAAGAAGTCGAGGAATGTGCGGACGGTCTGTTCGGTGTCCATGTCGGTGG
The DNA here is from genome assembly GCF_055793945.1 of Plantactinospora sp. A48. Taxonomy (NCBI): domain Bacteria; kingdom Bacillati; phylum Actinomycetota; class Actinomycetes; order Micromonosporales; family Micromonosporaceae; genus Plantactinospora; species Plantactinospora sp. A48. The sequence goes on from NZ_JBTIXF010000062.1 coordinate 1,914, forward strand.
CCTTCCGGGTCGGTGGCAGCCGGAGAGCCCGCGCGGTCCGCGCGTGAGATGGAGTCGCGACGCACCGGCGAGCCGTTTCCGGCCGCCGGTGGGATTTCGGGTCAGGCAGCGGCGACCGGCGAACTGGCAGCTCGCGCGGTCGCGGTACGGGTGCCGACCTCCATGCCGGCAACGGTAGCGCGGCCACCTCGATCCCGTCGCCGGGATTTTCGGATCGTTGAGATGGATCTATCGGTTGGGTAGCGTACGAGGTCGGGCCGAATCCGGATCAGGCCGCCGCCCCTCGGCCGGGAAGGAGCCACCGTGGAGGCACTGCTCAGTGTGGAACCCCGCGACGCGGGCCCCGAGGTGGTGGAACCGGTCACCGAGTTCGAGGCCGGTTTCTACGCCGAGCAGGACCGGACCCGGTGCGCCGGCTGCTGTTTCAGCCACACCCTGGTCGACCTGGCGACGCACTCCGCCACGCAGTAGCCGCGGCAGCCCCCGGGTAGGAGCGTTCGGCGTGGACAGCACCGAGATCGAGGCACTTGTCGAACGCGCCGCCCGGTACCACCGCGTGCCGTCCTACCAGCTTCACCGCGACGCGACCTGGCTGATGCTGACCCCCGAACCCGCGGTCACCCTGCCCGCCCACGGTTGGAAGCTGCACGTCTCGGCCCGGGCCACCACGTTCGGGGAACTGGTGCGGCGGCTGCTGCCGGTGCTGCTCGCCGAGGGCTGCGTGGTCAAACTGGCCCGCTCGCCGGAGGTGTTGAGCCGGCTCAACAACGGATACAGCTCGCCGGCCGCCGTGGGCAAGGCCATCACCATCTACCCCGACCAGGACCGGGTCCGCGACCTCGGGCTGCGGCTGGCGCGACTGCTGCGGGGCGAGTCGGCACCCCGGGTGCTGAGCGACCGGGCGGTCGACCCGGCCGCGCCGGTCTACTACCGGTACGGCCCGTTCGCCGCGTCCTGGGGCGCGGACGCGCGTGGTCGGCTGATCACCCTGATCCACGGGCCGGGCGGCGAGGAGTTCGGCGCGCTGGCCACCATGCGGTACCGGCAGCCGCGCTGGGCCACCGACCCGTTCACCGGTGAGTTGGGGGAGTCGGTCGATCCCGACCGGCGGCCGGACCGGCGGGCGACCCTGCTCGGCGGGTACTACCGGGTGGTCACCGGCATCTACGAGTCGGGGCGGGGCAACGTCTACCGCGCGATCGACGAACGGACCGGCGTCGTCGTGGTGGTCAAGCAGGCCCGGGCCCACGTCGACGAGCACGAGGAGGCGGGGGACGTCCGGGTACGCCTGCGCAACGAGCGCCGGGTGCTCGAGGCGCTGGCCGGCGTACCCGGGGTGCCCCGGTTCCTCGACCATTTCCGGCACGGCGCCGACGAGTTCCTGGTGACCACCGACGCCGGGCCGCGCGACCTCGCCGACGATGTGGCGCACGACGGCTGCTACCTGCCCGGCGGCGCCCACGGCGGGCGCAGCCTCGACCGGTTGGCCGGCCGGCTCGCCCGGGCCGTGCTGGACCTGCACGCGCGGGGCGTCGTCGCCCGGGACATCACCGCGCGCAACGTGGTGATCGACGGCGACCGGGTCACGCTCATCGACTTCGGGCTGGCCGCGTACGACGGAATTTTCGTACCTGGCGGTACCGCCGGGTACGCGCCGGCTCGGCAGCGCCGGCACGAGCTGCCCCGGGACACCGACGACCTGTACGCGCTCGGCATGATCCTGCTGTTCGCCGCGCACGGGCTGCCCCCGGTGACCCTCGGCGACGATCTCGATCTGCCGCGCCGCCGGGCGTTGCAGACCCTCCGGTCCCGCTACGGCGAGTCCCCGCCGGGCGTGTTCGCGACGATCACCGACCTGCTCAGCGGCGACGACGAGGTGACGCGGGCGGCCGCGCGCCGGCTCGCCGCCGAGCCCGACGAACCGCCGAGTCCCCGGGCAGGCGCCCCGGCACCCGACGTTCCGGGCCTCACCGGTCGGGTCCTGCCGGTCCCGCCACCGGCCACCCCCGGCGGCACCGGACGGCCGTTGCCCGCCCCGCCGGACGTCACCCCGGATCTCGCCGCGGAGATCACCGACCAGCTGCTGTCGAACCTGATCGAGGTGACCGGCCGGATCATGTCGGCGTCCGGCAGCCGGTCGGTCGCCCACGACGCCAGCGTCTACAGCGGCTCCGCCGGAATCGGGCTGGAGTTGCTGGAGCATCTCGACCGGCCGGGCGTCGCCGACTGCCTCCGGGCGCTGGTGCCGTTCACCGTCCGCGCGATGACCCGGGTGGACCTGCCACCGGGTCTGCTCGTCGGTCGTACCGGGGTCGACGTCTTCCTCGAACTGGCCCGGCGGCGTGGCTTCGACGCCGGGCCGGACCAGCCGGTCCCGTACCTGCCGGGGGACGACTGGAGTCCCGAGGGCGCCGACCTGATCGTCGGCGCCGCCGGGGTCGGCCTCGGGCATCTGCTGCTGCACCGCGCGACCGGCGACCCGGCACACCTGGCCGTGGCCCGACGGTGCGCCGGGGTGGCCCTGGCGCAGCCGGTGCCGACCGGACGGGCGGGAACCGACGCGCGACCGGAGCCGGCCGCGCTCGAACCGTCGGCCGGCCGGGCACACGGCCTGGCCGGTACCACCGAACTGTTGCTCTGCCTCGGCCGGCACACCGGCGACTCGGCCCTGCTGGCCGCCGGAGCGGGCCGGGCCGCCGTGCTGGCCCGGCGGGCCACCTCGCTGGCCGCGCGGATCCAGGGCCCGCGGGCGTCCGCCCTGGCGGTCTCCTGGTGCCAGGGGCTGGCCGGCATCGCGCTGACGCTGCGGTACGCCGGCGGCGTCCTGGCCGACCGGGAGCTGACCGGGACGGCGCGGCGGATCGCCGCCGACTGCGTGGGCTTCCTGCCCCGGGTCAGCGTCCCCGGTCAGTGCTGCGGCACGACCGGGGTCGGCAACCTGCTCATCGACCTGGCCCAGGTCGACGCCGACGACCGCTGGTGGGACGCCGCGGCGCTGGCCGGCCGGCACCTGTTGCTGCGGGCCGGGGGCACCACCCGGCACCCGCTGTTCGTGGCGGACGATCCGGAGGACACCACCGCCTCCTGGGCGTTCGGCCTCGCCGGGATGCTCGGCTTCTTCCGGCGGCTGGCCCGGCGTGCCGGCCCGGCCGGCCTTCCGCTGCCGGACTGGGCCGGGCTGCGGTCGCTGCCCGTCGGCTCGGCACCGCCCGCCGGCTCGGCACCGCCCGCTGGCTCGGCACCGCCCGCTGGCTCGGCACCGCCCGCCGGCTCGGCACCGCCCGTCGGCTCGGCACGGGGTTCGTGGGTGGGGCCGGGCTCCGGTCCGGGACCCACGGCGGGGCTGGTACCGCCCGAGGGCTCCAGCCGGACCTCCCCGCCGGGACCGGTGCCGTCCGACCCGCGACTCAGGCCGGTCGGGTCCGGCCCTTGAGCCGCCGGCCCAGCTCCCGGGCGATCTCACGGTGGGCGTCCCGCTCGGCGATCGCCTGCCGCTTGTCGTACGACCGCTTGCCACGGGCGAGGCCCAGCTCGACCTTGGCCCATCCGTTGGCGAAGTAGACCGACAGCGGCACGAGGGTCAGTCCCGGCTCCCGCAGTCGGTCGAGGATGCGGGCGATCTCCACCCGGCGCAGCAGCAGCTTGCGGGTCCGCCGTGGCTGGTGGTTGGTCCAGCTACCGAAGCCGTACTCGGCGATGTGCAGGCCGTAGAGCATGATCTCGCCGTCCCGCTCCTGGGCGAAGGCGTCCGCGAGCGACACGTACCCCGCGCGCAGCGACTTGACCTCGGTTCCGACCAGCACGATGCCGGCCTCGTACGTCTTGAGGATCGCGTAGTCGTGCCGCGCCTTCCGGTTCGAGGCGATGATCTTGTGCCCGGTGTCCCTGGCCACCCCGACCTCCTCCACGCCGCTCCCGGCCCCGATCGCCAGCCGCTGTCGCTCCCGTTCGTCGGTCCCGTTCGCCGTTCGTCGGTCCCGTTCGCCGTTCGTCGGTCGCCGTTCGTCGGTCGCCGTTCGTCGGTCGCCGTTCGTCGGTCCCGTTCGTCGGTCCCGTTCGTCGGTCCCGTTCGTCGGTCCCGGCGCGGGATGCTACCCCAGCCGGTCCTTGGCGGACGGGCCGGCGAACACCCAGCCACGCAGCAGCAGGAAACGCAGCACGGTCGCGGCCAGGTTGGCGGCGGTGAGCACGGCCAGCTCGACCAGCCGGGGCGGAGGACCGGGCCGGGCGCCCGCCGCCAACGCCGCCAGCGCGCCGCTGGTGAGTCCCAGGCCGAGCGCGAAGATCAGCAGCCCCTGTACGTGGTGCCGGGCGAGGCCGCCGGCGCCCCGGACGCCGAAGGTGAGCCGCCGGTTCAGCGCGGTGTTGCCGACCGCCGTGACCAGCAGCGCCAGCAGGTTCGCCGGCTGCGCGGCCAGGCCGAGCCGCAGGGCGGCGTAGAGCAGCAGGTACGCGGCGGTCGAGGTGACGCCCACGGCGACGAACCGGACGAGCTGCCGGCCCAGACCCACCGGTACGCCGGGGGCCAGCGGCTCCCGACCCAGATCCCGGCGCAGGTCGGCCAGGGGCAGCGCGCCGGTCGCCAGGGCTCGGGCCAGGCGACCGATCCCGCGCAGGTCGGCGTACGCGGTGCCGAGCAGGTCGACCCGGCTGTCCGGGTCGTCGATCCAGTCGACCGGCACCTCGTGGATGCGCAGGCCGGCGCGCTGGGCCAGCACCAGCAACTCGGTGTCGAAGAACCAGCCGGGGTCCCGGACCAGCGGCAGCAGCCGCCGCGCGACGTCCGCGCGGATGGCCTTGAACCCGCACTGGGCGTCGGAGAACCGGGCGGCCAGGGTGCCGCGCAGGATCAGGTTGTAGCACCGGGAGATGAACTCCCGCTTGTGCCCGCGGACCACCCGGGAACCCCGGGCCAGCCGGGTGCCGATGGCCAGGTCCGAGTGCCCGGAGATCAACGGGGCCACCAGCGGGAGCAGCCCGGCCAGATCGGTGGACAGATCCACGTCCATGTACGCCAGCACGGCCGCGCCGGAGGCCGACCACACCGTGTGCAGGGCCCGCCCGCGCCCCCGCTGCGCCAGCCGGACGGCGACCACATCGGGCAGTTCGGCGGCGAGCCGGGCGGCGATCGTCGGGGTGGCGTCGTCGCTCGCGTTGTCGGCGATCGTGATCCGGAACCGGTACGGGAAGGTCCCGGTGAGATACCCGTGCAGTCGCCGGACGCACGGTTCCAGATCCTTCTCCTCGTTGTGGACCGGTACCACCACGTCCAGCACCAGATCGGTGCCGGTCCCGGTGCGTCCCAGGACGGCCGGTGGGACGGTGCCGGTTCCGGTCTGCGCGGCGGTTGAGGCGGTGGTCATGGCGGAAAGCCTCGGCGGGACCGCTGAGAGTCATCGTTGTGACACCTGAGAACCAGCTAAGAATCCGGCGGGCCCGACCGGCGGTCGTGGCCGGCCGGGTCGGTGCTGGCCGGCCGGATCGGTGCTGGCTGGCCGGATCGGTGCTGGCCCGCCGGGTCAGCGGATCGCGTTGAGCAGCGGCCAGGTCCGGGGACCGCACATGCCGAGCCCCTGCAGTCCGTGGTGCTTCTGGAACGCGACGACCACCCGCTTCGTCCTCGGTCCGAACTCGCCGTCCACGGCGAGCGCCCGGCCGCCGAGCACGGCATGCCGGTTGCCGGCCGCGAAGTTCAACCGGGCCTGGATCCACCGCACGTGATCGCGTTTCGGACTGCCCGGTCCGATCGGCATCCCCGGGTACGGCCGGTCCGCCACGCCGATCGGGGCGGCACCCGTGGCCCCCGAACCAAGCCCCTCGACGAAGCCGAGTTTCGGGAAGAGCGCCTTCCAGGTGCCGGTCGAGAAGCGGCGGACCGGCGGGCGGCCCTCGGCGGCACAGAGGATTCCGGAAACCAGGCCCGAGCAGTCCCCGCCGTGCCGGGGCGGCGGGCTGGGCACCGGCACCATCGCCCACCGGTAGGTCAGCCCGACGCACCGGTCGGCCCACCGCCGTGCGGCGTCCGCCTGGGCATCGCCGAGCGCCCGGTGGAAGTGGTGCCGGAACAGCGGATGGGCGGCGCCGCGGGCCGCCGAGCCCCGCAGGCAACCCCGGCCGCCCCGGCTCTCGTAGTTCACCCCGCCCAGCGTGCAGGCCACGTGCCCGATCCCGGAGTGGGTCTCGTTCGGGTAGATGATGCCGATCTGCAGCAGCTTCGTCATCTCAGCTCGCCTCGGCGTCCGGTCCGGGTGCCTCGGGATCCCGCTGGGCGGCCCGGAGCGCGGCCAGTTCGTCGGGTTGGTAGTCGTCACCCTCGGGCGCCTCCTCCCCGACGTCGACGTCCGTGCCGTCGTACAGGTCGTACCGTTGCTCGTCGTCGCCGGGCATGAGGCCTCATCTCCCCGGGTGCGGCCGTCGCCGCTGGTGGCGTTCCGGGCCGGTCCGGGACGGACCGGCCCGCCGCCATCCGCCCCGACCGTGGGCGGTTGGCCAGGGTCGATCCGGACGCCGGTGCGGTTCACAGCGTGGCTCCGGCGGCGGTGTGTCGCAGCCGGGTAGGCGACATCGGACCGCCGTCCGCCGCCCGGTGCCCGTCAGGAGGCCGGGTTGACCGGTCAGTCAGCCCAGAGTGTCGGCTTTTGGACGGTTCGGTGGACCCCCGCTGTCGGCTTCGGCAGGGTGGCAACTCGGCCGGCGAAGGGGTGGGCATGGGGCGGATGACGACCCGGCTGTGGCACGGGATCGGACTGGTGCTGTGGTTGGCGTCCGGCGGCACGCTGGGCTGGGTGGTGCTGGCCGCCAACGGGCGGGGCTTCGTCTTCACCCCGGGCTGGTCCGCACTGTTCGCGATGTGGGTGCTGCTCAGCGTCACCCTGCTGCTCGACCTGCTGGTCCGGCGCCAGGACGCCGAACCGGTCGAGCGGACGGCCCAGGTCGCGGGCGCGCGGGCGGAGGCGGCCCGGGCACACGCCGCCGAGGTGGCCCGCCGGGCCCGCGCCGACGGCCGCGACCCGCTCACCCCGGACGTGGTCGCCGCCGGCCGGGTCGCGGTCAGCGCCGCGGCCGAACACACCGCCGCGGTGGTCCGGGTCCGCCGGGCCGGACTCAAGGCCCTGATCGTGGGCGCCGACGGGCGGGCCTCCACCAGCAAACTCCAGGCGGTGCTCTGGACGTACGCGGTGCTGTTCGTGCTGTTGTACATGGTGGTGCTCGGGCGGTCGCTGTTCGGTCCGGCCGATGGTGGCCGGTACGGTGACGCCTTCGCGGACTTCCTCAGCGCCGGTTTCCGGCCGGAGTACGTGGCGTTGCTCGGCCTGCCGGTGGCCGGCGCGGTCGCGGCGAAGGGCATCACCTCGGGCAAGGTGGTCGGTCAGCAGGTGCTCAAGCCGCCGCCGACCGGTCGGCCGGGCGTTGCGCGGGCGCTCGCGGAGACGGTGAGCGACGACGCCGGCGAGACGGACCTGTTGGACTTCCAGTACTTCGGGTTCAACGCCGTCGCCCTGCTCTACTTCCTGGTCAGCTTCGCCACCACCAGCGCGGTGGACCCGGGCCACGGGCTGCCGGAGATCCCGTCCACCCTGCTCGCCCTGTCCGGGGTGTCCACCGCCGCGTACCTGGCGAAGAAGCAGTTGGAGACGGGACTCGCCCCGGTGATCACCTCGGTCACCCCGCTGCGGGTGATGGTGGGCGAGGACCGCCGGATCGTGATCAACGGTGACGGGTTCCTCGCCGAGGGTCGGCCCGTGAACAGCGCCTTCAACCAGGTACTCCTCGACGGTCGGCCGCTGCCGACCGACGAGACGTCGTGGTCGCGTACCTCGGTCACCGCCCTGCTGCCCACCGAGACCGACCGCGCCACGCTGGAGCGGCTCGGCTGGCGGCAGACCACCCGGGGCAACCTCGCCGCCCTCACGGTCCGGGACGACCGGGGGACCAGCAGCCCGCTCGTGCGGATCGAGGTCCACCTCCCGGATCCGGCTCCGACCGGCGGATCTCCGGACCCGGCCTCGACCGGCGGATCTCCGGACCCGGCCTCGACCGGCGGATAGCCGGTCCCGGAGTCCGGCCGCCGGATCCGGGCTCGCGTTCCGACCGATCAACACGTTGCGTAGGCGGCCGATGACCGATCCTGCTACACATGCGGAATGTGGCGTCGACGATCAGCGCGGGACCCCCTGGTCCAGGCGGTGGCGCCGGGCGTCCGGGTCGACCGGCTGGAACTGTTCTTCGACCTGGTCTTCGTCTTCGCGTTCTTCACGATCACGCGTGCCGCCGCGGGTCACCTGACCGCCGTCGGGATGCTGCAGGGGTTCCTGGTCCTCGCGCTGCTCTGGTGGGCCTGGTGCGCCCACATGATCGTGGCGAACCGGATCCGGCTGGGCGAGGGCATCGCCCCGGCGGTGATGTTCGCCGCGATGACGGTGGTGTTCGTGATCGCCCTGGTCATCCCGCAGGCGTTCGAGATCCGGCCGGGCGGGTTGCCCGGCCCGCTGGTCTTCGCCGGCGGCTACTTCACCGTCCGGGCGATGCACCTGGCACTGCACTGGTACGCCGCCCGGGGGGACGGACCGCTGCGGCGGCAGCTGCGCCGGGTCACGGTGTCGATGTGGGTGGCGTCCGCGCTGCTCGTCCTGGCCGCCGTCCTGCCCAGGGAGCACTTTGACGGCACCCCCCGGCTCGCCCTCTGGGCGTTGGCCGTGGCCGTCGAGTACGGCGCGGGCCTGCGGGTCGGGCTGTGGGGCTGGGCGGTGGCCTCGGCGGGCCACTGGGTCGAGCGGTACGAGTTGATCGTCATCGTCGCGTTCGGCGAGGCCATCATCGCGGTCGGCATCGGCGGTGATCTCCGGGGCCAGGCCGTCACGTGGGTCACGATCCTCATCTCGCTGATGGGCATCACCGTGATCGCCCCGCTCTGGCTGGCCTACTTCGACCTGGTCGGCCCCGCCGCGCTCCAGACGATGCACGGCACCCACGGCCAGGCCCGGGTGGCGCTCGCCCGGGACGCCTACATGTACCTGCACCTTCCCATGATCGCGGGGCTGATCGCGGTGGCCCTCGGCGGCGAGGCCGTGCTGCACCACCTCGGGACGGTCGGCGTGGACCTCGCCGCGCCGCAGCCCGGTCCGGGCATCCTGCTGGCCTACTGCGGGGTGGCCCTCTACCTGCTCGGGCTCGTCGGATTCCAGTGGCGTGCCCTCGGCACGCTGGTCTGGACCCGGCCGGCCGCCATCGTGATCCTGCTCGGCCTGATCCCCGGCGTGATCCACCTGCCGGCCATCGTGGCCGTGACCGCGCTGTCCACGATCTGCATGGCGCTGCTGGCCAGCGAACGGGTCATCCTGCGGGAGTCCCGGCAGGCCCTGCGGGCCGCGGTCCGCCGCGAACGGGCCGCCCACGAGGCCCGCGAAACGCAGTGGCGGCGCGAACCGTACCGGTAGCGCGGCTGCCCTGGCGGCTCGGTCCCGCCGTTATTCGGTTGTCCGCCCGCCGTCACACTGGTGTACTCCGGCACGGGCCCAGGCACCGACCAGAGGACCCAGGCACCGACCAGAAGAACCCAGACACCGAGCAGAAGGAGCCGTACCGACATGCGAGCAGCGTTCGTGTCCAACCAGAAGGGACTGGCCAGCTACCCGGAGGACCGAACGCGTGGTACGTACTCTCAACATCGGAATCCTGGCGCACGTCGACGCCGGTAAGACCAGCCTGACCGAGCGGCTGCTGCACGCCGCCGGCGTCATCGACGAGATCGGCAGTGTCGACCAGGGCAGCACCCGGACCGACACCCTCGCGCTGGAGCGGCAGCGCGGCATCACCATCCGATCGGCTGTCGTCGCGTTCACGGTCGGCGGTGTGACGGTCAACCTCATCGACACGCCGGGCCACCCCGACTTCATCGCCGAGGTCGAACGGGCGCTGGGCGTCCTCGACGGCGCCGTCCTGGTGGTCTCCGCGGTGGAGGGCGTCCAGGCACAGACCCGGGTGCTGATGCGTACGCTGCGCCGGCTCGGCATCCCCACCCTGCTGTTCGTCAACAAGATCGACCGTTCCGGCGCCCGGTACGGCGACCTGCTGGCCACGATCGCCGACCAGCTCACCCCGGCGATCGTCCCGCTGGGCACGGTCACCGGGATCGGCCGGCCAACCGCCAGGTACCGGCCGTACGCGGCGACCGACCCGGAGTGTCCCGACCGCTGGGTGAACGTGCTCGCCGACCACGACGACGCGCTGCTGTCCGCGTACGTCGCCGACCCGGCCGCGGTGACGTACGACCGGTTACGGACCGAGCTGGCCAGCCAGAGCCGAGCCGGGCTCGCGTACCCGGTGTTCTTCGGCTCGGCGATCACCGGGGCCGGCGTCGACGCCCTGCTCGCCGGCATCCCGGAGCTGCTGCCGGCCGCGACCGGTCCCGCCGCCGCCCCGCTGTCCGGCACCGTGTTCAAGGTGGAGCGAGGCCCCGCCGGGGAGCGGATCGCGTACGTGCGGATCTTCGCCGGCACGCTGCGGGTGCGCGACCGGGTCTCCGCCCGGGGCGCCCGGCCCGACCGGGTGACCGCCATCGAGGTTTTCGAGGCGGGCACGGCGGGCCGGTCCGAGTCCCTTCCTGCCGGCCGGATCGGCCGGGTGTGGGGGCTCGGCGGGATCCGGATCGGTGACCCGGTCGGTACGCCACCACCCGGCGCCGGGCAGCATTTCGCACCGCCCACCCTGGAGACCGTGGTGGTGCCGTGCGATCCGGCGGACCGGGGATCGCTGCACACCGCTCTCACCCAGCTCGCCGAGCAGGATCCGCTGATCAACCTGCGCCAGGACGACCGGCGGGGCGAGACGTCCGTCTCGCTCTACGGCGAGGTGCAGAAGGAGGTCATCGGGGCCACCCTGGCGACCGAGTACGGCGTGCCGGTCACGTTCCACGACTCGACCACCATCTGCGTGGAGCGTCCGATCGGTACGGGAACGGCGCTGGAGGTGATCGGCACCGAGCCCAACCCGTTCCTCGCCACCGTGGGGCTGCGGGTCGAGCCGGCGCCGGTGGACAGCGGGGTCACGTTCCGCCGGGAGATCGAGTTGGGTTCGCTGCCGCTGGCGTTCCTGCGGGCGATCGAGGAGGCCGTGCGGGAGGCCCTGGCGCAGGGGCTGTCCGGGTGGCGGGTGACCGACTGCCGGGTGACGCTCACCCAGTCCGGCTACTGGGCCCGGCAGAGCCACGCGCACGGCACCTTCGACAAGAGCATGTCCAGTACGGCCGGCGACTTCCGCAACCTGACCCCGCTGGTGCTGATGGCCGCGCTGCGGCGGGCCGGCACCCATGTCTGCGAACCGATGCACCGGTTCCACCTGGAGGTGCCGGCCGACCTGCTCGGAACGGTCCTGCCGGTGCTGGCCCGGTACTCGGCGGTACCCCGTAGCTCCGAGCCACGCGGCCGGTCGTACGTGGTCGGCGGGCTCATCCCGGCGGCCCGGGTGTCCGGCCTGGAACGGCGGCTGCCGGCGCTGACCCGGGGCGAGGGACTGCTGGAGTACGCCTTCGACCACTACCGGCGGGTGTCCGGCCCGGCGCCGACCCGGCCACGGTCGGACCACAACCCACTGGACCGCCGGGAGTACCTGCTGCACGTCGTCCGGCGGTGCTGACCGGCGGCGCTCAGGTGTCGGGCTTGGTGCGGGAGCGACGCCGCCTGGCCCGGCGCCGCCCGATCCGGTCCGGGGCGGGCGACGGGTTCGTACCGGGCGGCGTCGGATCTGACCTGGACGGTGTCGGTTTCGGGGGCGAATGGTGTTGATTCCGGGGCGGTCGGCGGTTCGTGGCCCCGGTCCGGCGGGGTGCCGTGACCGCCGTCTAGGCTGGCCAGCATGTCCGTGTACGAGATCGGAATCGCGTCCCTGGCCGGCGAGCCGGACGAGCTGGCCCGGCACCGGGGCCGGCCGACCCTCGTCGTCAACGTCGCCTCGAAGTGCGGCCTCACCCCGCAGTACGCCGGCCTGGAGCGGCTTGCCGAGCGTTATCCCGGGTTGACCGTCCTCGGCGTGCCGTGCAACCAGTTCGGCGGCCAGGAGCCGGGCAGCTCCGAGGAGATCGCCGAGTTCTGCTCCACCACGTACGGGGTGACCTTCCCGCTCACCGAGAAGATCGAGGTGAACGGGGCCGGCCGGCACCCGTTGTACGCCGCGCTGGTGGACACGCCCGACGCCGAGGGCTACACCGGCGACATCCGGTGGAACTTCGAGAAGTTCCTCGTCGACGCCGCCGGCACGCCGGTGGCGCGGTTCGGACCACAGGTGGAGCCCGAGTCGCCCGAGATCGTCGGCGCGCTCGACAGGGCCCTGGCCGGCTGATCGGTCCTGGCCCCGGACGTTACCGGCCGCCAGCCGTCGGTTCGGTCGCCCGTATTCGACCGCGCTCCGGGCACACCCGGTTACCTTTTGATCGTCCCCCCGCATCGCGGCGGAGCCGTGTTTCGGTCGAAGGTGGAGGTTGACGGGCGCGTCGGCTCAGCATCGCAGGTGGTACCGGTTGCGTTGTGGCCTTCGCTCGGGGTCGATCCACCCGGGCGGAACGAACTCGGGTCGACCGTCGAGGGCCAGTGCGACCCGCCAGTCGCCCCGGTGGATGACGCCGTGATGGTATCGGCACAGCAGGACCGCGTTGTGCAGGGCGGTCTCCCCGCCGTCCGTCCAGGGTCGGATGTGGTGCCCGTCGCACCAACGCGGCGGACGATCGCAGCCCGGGAAGGCGCAGCCGCGGTCGCGCAGCACCAGAGCGCGGCGCAAGGGTCCGGTGAACAGCCGGCGCTGTCGGCCGACATCGAGCACCTGCCCCTGGCCGCCGAGGACGGCCGGCAGGAGCGCGGCGTCGCAGGCGAGCCGGCGCACGGTGTCGGTGCCGAAGCGCAGGCCGGTGTCCAGGGCGCCGGTGCCCAGCCGGGCGGTCAGCGCGTCGTACGCGGTGGTGACCACCAACTGAGTGGGGTCACCTCCGTTGTCGGGCAGTTCGCCGGTCCGCAGGGCCAGGCGGAGCACCTCGGCCAGGGCGTCGTGCCGGCGCTGGCCCGGACCGCGGTCGTCCCCGGGGCCGATGGGCCGGGTCAGCGGATCGAGGGCAGCGTACAGCAGGGCCCCGGTTTCGGCGTCCAGCACGCCCCTGAGCCGGAGCCAGCCCTCGGTGGTGGTCGACAGGGTCAACTCGCGGCGTAGCTCCGCCCGCCGGTCCGCCCGCCGGAGGGCCCGCCGGTCGGCCTCCTCGGCCAGTTCGGGCGCTACGTGCTGGAGGATCCGATCGGCGCAGCTCCGCAGTGCCCGCGGTTCCAGGTCGCGGGCGTCGGCGAGCAGAATGGCCAGGGCCTTGTCCGCGACTTCGAGCCCGGCCTCCCGACGGACGCCGTCAACGGCGGTGGCGATGATCCGGGCCTGGTCCAGGCTCACCGAGCCGGCCGCGACGGCCTCCCGCAACTCCGCCCCGGCCGCCCGGTCACCACCCTCGGCCCCGTTGGGCGTCGTCCCGGCGATGGGGCCGGTCGGATCCGCCGCCAGCCAGGCGGCGTCGGTGACCATCCGCCGTGCCTCGGCAGCCGAGATCCGTAACCGGTCACGCAACCACGCCGCCGTTGAGGCGGCCCCGGCGGCCCGGCCCAGACCCCGACCGTCGAGCTCCCGGACCAGCGCGAGTCGGGCCGCCGCGAGTCGTCGCTCGGCCGCCACCACCTCGTCCAGCGCGCCCATCAGCTCCGGCCCGGGCAGCGACCACACCGGCACCTGCGCGCACGCCCGCGCCGCCACGGCTACCCTCTGGAACGTCCCCGTCACGCCACACACATTCGCATGCCCCTACGACCATTCCGCCCTACCGCCCCCGCCAGGAGGCAGTGGCGCCAGATGGTGCCGATCCGGGCGAAACGCCACCGCCCGCCGGCCACCGCCCGCCGGTCGTCCGGCCAGGACGGACGTTCGCCCTCGGCCGTCCCTGGGTCGGCCGCCCTCCCCGGCCGCCCGCCGGTCGTCCGGCCAGGCCGGCCGCTCGTCCTCGGCCGGACGTCCCGGTCAGCCGCCGGAGGCGGTCAGCCAGACCGGCCGGGACACCAGGTTGACCCGGCTGCCGTCCCGGACCGACACCTCGAACACCTCGATCCGGCCGGACTGGGCGGTCCGCAGCCGGTAGCCGATCGTGAGCCGGTAGTCGCCCCGGCATCCGCTGCCGCAGGTGGCGACGGTGAACGCGGAGGCTATCGGCCGGCCGGCCGCGTCCAGCACCCGGGCGTTGACGGTCGCCTCGAAGACGTCGGCCGTGCCGGTCACGGGGACCGGACTGGTCACGGTGTCGCCGAACGTCGGGGTGGTCACCACGATCGGCGCGAGCAGGTCGGCCAGGTCGGCCCGGTCCAGCGGCGGGGGATCGGGCCGGCCGGCGCGGCGGAATACCACCCGGCCGACGGTGGGGAACTGGGTCAGGCTGTAGACCACCTGCGCCTGGCGCAGCCGTACCGTCGCCGGGTCGCCCGCGTCGAAGCTCGGGCCGACCACCACGGTCTCGACCCGGGCGGTGATGCCGGCGACGGTGAGCCCGGCGGGCACGGTGGTGTCCAGACCGGCGGCTGCCTCCGCCGCCGTGGGGCCGGCGGCCAGCTCCGCCAGGGTGAGTCGGGAGGTGGCCGGGGTGGCCGGCCGGGGGTGCCGGGTGGGTTGCAACCGTCCGGCGTGGACGAACCACAGCTCCACGGCCAGTTCGTCGATCCGGCCCGGCGTCGCGCTGGTGGGGTCGGCCGGGCCGGACCCGTGGGTCGGGTGTGGCCGGGCGGAGGTCGCCGGCAGACTGGGGTCCGGCGCCGACGTTCCGGGCGCCGGACCGGTGGTCGTCGCCGTGGTCGGGCCGCCGGTCGGCGCCGGCCCGAGCGACCCGACCGGTGATCCGCAGCCCGCGGTGGACAGGGCGAGGGCGAGCACCGCGGCGAGCTTCCGGGCCTGCCTCATGCCGGCTCCTCGGTGTCGGCCCCCGGCCGGCCGCCGGGTGGGTCACCAGCCGGGCTGCCGGTTGGTCCGGTGGGTACGGCACCGGCCGGGCTGGCGGGTGGGGCGCCGGGCGGGTGCGTAGCCGGGCCTGCGGGTGGTACGGCCGGCAGGTCGACGCGGACCCGGGTACCGGCGCCGGGCCGGCTGTCCAGGGTGAGGGTGGCGCCGAGCAGCCGGGCGTTCTCCCGGGCGATGGCGAGACCGAGGCCGCTGCCCCGACCACCCCGGGCCGGGTCGACCTTGTAGAAGCGGTCGAACAGGTACGGCAGGTGTCCGGGCGGGATCCCCGGACCGGCGTCGCTGACCGTCACACGCACACCAGTACCGTCAGCGGTCGCGCCGGCGCCATCGCCCCCGTGACCGGCCGCACCACCGCCGGCCGCGCCAGCACCACCGTCGGTGACGGTGACCAGGACGTCCCGGCCGCCGTGCTCGACCGCGTTGGCGATCAGGTTGGCCAGCACCCGTTCCAGCCGGCGCGGGTCGGTCCGCCGGACGGTCCGGTCGGCGCGTACCCGGACCCGGTCCGTCCAGCCCCGGGCCGCGACGATCGACCGGATCAGGGTGGCCAGGTCGACCGGTTCGGTCGCCACCGGCTCCCGGCCGGCGTCCAGCCGGGAGATCTCCATCAGGTCCTCCACCAGGTGGCGCAGCCGGACGGTGTCGCCGACCAGTAGCTCAGCCGGCCGGCGCGCGTCGTCCGGCAGGTCGTCGAGCCGGTCCGCCAGCAGCGCCGCCGCGCCGACCAGCGCGGTGACCGGGGTACGCAGTTCGTGCGCCACGTCCGCGGTGAACCGCCGTTCGCGGTGTCGCGCCGCGGCCAGTGCCGCGCTCTTGCCCTGCAACGCCTCGGCCATCTCGTTGAACGACAGCGCCCACGCGCCGAACTCGTCGGTTCCGGTCACCGGCAGCCGGGTGGACAGCAGCCCTTCGGCGATCGATCGGGCCGCCCGGCTGGCCCGGCCGACCGGTTCGAGGGTCCGCCGGGCGAGGGTGTGCCCGACGGCCCCGGCCAGCAGCAGCGCCAGCAGCCAGCCGGCGAGCAGCGCGTACCGCAGTTGCGCCAGGTCGCGGCGGATCCGGTCCTCGGGGTGGACGACGTACAGCTCGGTGGTGGTCCCGGGAATCCGGCCACCCACCACGAGCTGGTCCGGGAAGCGCTGATAGCCGAGCTGGCCGGTGCCGACCAGGGCGCGCAACCGTGGCGCGAGCGCCGGTCGGACCGCCGGGTTGGACGGTGCCAACCCGGTGGCGGAGGCCAGGATCACGTGCCGACCGCTGCCCTCGAACGATTCGAGCAGGTCGGCGCTGCGTTCCGGGTCCAACGGCGTGAACTGGCCGGCCAGGACCAGCTCGTAGCGCAGATCGGTGGCGGCCTGGTCGAGCGAGTCGGCCAGCCGGGCGTGCTGCACCAGCAGGTACGACCCGAGCGCGAGCACGGCGGCGGAGACGCCGGCGACCAGCACGAACGCGATCGTCAGCCGACGCCGGAACCGGCCGGGCAGGACCCGCCGGGTCCGTGGCCCGGCACCTGCCGCGGCGGAGGTACGGGCCCGGGGCGGACCGCCGGCCGGGGCGGAGGTGCGGGACGCGGCGGGAGGTCCGGCGGGGCCGGACACCGGGGTACGCCTCACCGCTCGGCGAGCCGGTAGCCGACCCCGCGTACCGTCTGGATCAGGTTCGGCTGGGCCGGGTCGGTCTCCACCTTGGCCCGCAACCGCTGGACCGCCACGTCGACCAGCCGGGAGTCACCCAGGTACGGATAGCCCCAGACCCGGTCCAGCAGGAGGTCCCGGGTGAACACCCGACCGGGCCGGCGGGCCAGCTCCAGCAGCAGCCGGAACTCGGTGGCGGTGAGCGCCACCTCCCGGCCGGCGCGGGACACGGTGTACCGGGCCGGGTCGATCGCCAGGTCACCCACCCGCAGCACCGGCTCCTCGACGCTGAGGTTGCCGCGCCGCAGCAGGGCGCGGACCCGGGCCACGAGTTCGGCCGGTTCGAACGGCTTCCGCACGTAGTCGTCGGCGCCGCACTCCAGTCCGGCCACCACGTCGGTGGTGTCGGTGCGGGCGGTGACCATCAGGATCGGTACCGGGCTGGTCCGGCGGATCTCCCGGCAGACCTCCAGCCCGTCCAGGCCCGGCAGCAGCACGTCGAGCACGATCAGGTCGACCCCGCCGCCCCGCCACCGGTCCAGCGCGCCCCGGCCGTCCCCGACCGTGCTCACCCGGAATCCCGACCGGCGCAGGCCCAGCGCGGTGACCTCGCGGATCGACGGATCGTCCTCCACCACCAGCACATGGCCGTCCATGAGGCACGGTAGCGCCGGGCGGGCTGGCGGGACATCGGCCGCCCCGTCAGCCCGTCGCGCCAGCCCGCGTCGTCAGCCCGCCGACCGTCCTACTGCCAGCGGTTGGCGACGTCGAGCACGATCCGGCTGTGGGTTCCCGGACCGGCCAGCACACTCACCCGGAACGGCAGCCGGTCCCGGACGCCGACCGCGAACGTGGTGTACCCCTCGTAGCTGCCGCCGTAGACCACATCCCGCAGCGTGGGGTAGCCCAGCAGGTTCAGCGGATGGTCGCCGGTGGCGGCCGGATAGCGTACGGTCCCGGTGTTCAGGTCGTACGCCGGGACCAGCAGCACCACCTCCAGCACCGCCCCGCCGGCGGTGTACGGCGACAGCGCCAGGCCCTGCCCGCCGGTGTACGCCTCGCCGTAGCGCACCCGGTAGCCGTTCGCGGGTCCGTCGGTCTCGAACACCACCCGGTCGTAGCAGTCCTGCTGCCCGGCGCGTACCTCGATCAGCGGCGCGGTGGCCAGGGCCCCACCGGACCTGTCGGTGCTGCCCCAGGTGATGCCGCAGTACGGTGCCGCCGCGGCGGCCGCCGGAACCGTGCCGGCGGCCAGTCCAGCGGCCAGAACCAGCAGGGCGACAAGTGCTCTTCGGATCCGCATCGCAACCTCCCCATTTCTCGTCCCACCCTCTTGGACACGGACCGGTCTCGGTCCGCTCCTGCGGGTAACGATGGACGGTGCGCGCCACCGGAGCTTCGCCGTCCGGTAACCGTCCCGTAACAGAGGTCGGTCGCCACGACCTGACGGCGCCGCTGTCCGGGTCGGTGGTCCGGTCCCGTTTGCCGAGGTCGAGACCCGGGTACCGGCCGCGGTGACGTCACCAACCCGGGAGGTATCGGATGTCCACCGACGCCATCGTGCTGCTCAGGGACGACCACAAGGAGATCCGCCGGCTGTTCAGGGAGTTCGAGCGGGCGGGGGAGAACGCGACCGCGACCAAGCGGAAGCTGGTGGACCGGATCCTGGAGCTGCTCACCGTCCACACGTACCTGGAGAACGAGTGCATGTATCCGGAGGTCCGCAAGCGGCTTCCGGACCTGGAGGACGACATCCTCGAGTCCTACGAGGAGCACCACGTCGCCGACGTGCTCTGCTTCGAGCTGGCCGGCCTGGAGCCGGCGGACGAGCGGTTCGACGCCAAGGTGACGGTGCTGATCGAGAACGTGACGCACCACATCGAGGAGGAGGAACAGGAGTGGTTCCCCAAGGTCCGCGACGGGCTGGGCCGGGCGGACCTTCAGGAGATCGGCGCGGCCATGCTGGAGCTTCGGGAGAAGGCGCCGCGCACGCCGACCGCGCCCAAGGCGTTGAAGAAGGCCATCGACGCGGTACGCGCGTAGCGGCGCCCCGGTCCGGCCGGGCAGGGCCCCGCGCCGTCGGACGGAGCGGGCTCGGCGCCGTGCTGGCGCGGAGCCCGCTCGACCGTCCCGGCCAGCGACGCTGTCCCGGCCAGCGACGCTGCCCTGCGGTCAGCGGCGGCGGATGGCGGTGGCCTGCCCCCGGGCGTCGACGCCCCGGTCGTCCCGGTTGCCGAACTGGATCAGTTCCGGGCCGGCCTGGCGCAGCGCCCGGCGGGCGAAGACCTGCTGGAACGTGGCGACCCGCTCGGACCGGCCGCGGCCGATGAAGCTGACCGCCCAGTGCAGCACCGCGGTGATCCGGTTCTTGAAGCCCACCAGGTAGAACAGGTGGACAACCAGCCACATCAGCCAGCCGATCAGGCCGCTGAACCGGAGCTTGCCCACGCTGGCGACCGCCGAGAAGCGGGAGATGGTCGCCATGCTGCCCTTGTCGAAGTAGTGGAAGGGCTGCCCGGTCTCCCGGCCGCGCAACCGGCGCTTGATCTGACCGGCGGCGTGCCGGCCGCTCTGGATGGCGACCTGGGCGACGCCGGGCAGCTGGTCCAGGGACATCATGTCGCCCACCGCGAAGATCTCCGGGTGCCCGGGCAGCGAACAGTCCGGGTTGACCTTGATCCGGCCGGCCCGGTCGGTCTCCACCCCCACCGCGTCGGCCAGCTGCCGGGCCAGCGGGGGAGCGGCGACACCGGCCGCCCAGATCTTGGTCATCGACTCGATCCGCTGGTGGCCGCGCGGGGTCTCCACCTCGATGCCGGTGTCGTCGACGCCGACGACCTTGTTGCCGAGTTCCACCTCGACCCCGATCTCGTGGAGCTGGCGGAGCGCCCGGGTGGACAGGTGGTCGCCGAAGCTCGGCAGCACCGCGTCCAGCGCGTCGAGGAGGATCACCCGGGCCCGTCGGGTGTCGATCCGCCGGTACTGCTTGGGCAGTGTGCGGTGGGCCAGCTCGGCGATCTGGCCGGCCATCTCGACACCGGTCGGACCGGCACCGACGACCACGAACGTCAGCCAGCGGTCGATCAGCTCCGGGTCCGACTCCAGCTCCGCCAGCTCGAACGCGCCGAAGATCCGGCCGCGCAGCTCCAGGGCGTCGTCGATGCTCTTCATGCCCGGCGCGTACTCCGAGAACTGGTCGTTGCCGAAGTACGACTGGGAGGCGCCGGCCGCCACGATCAGGCTGTCGTACTCGACCGTGTAGGAGGTGCCGGGCGCTGTGGCGGTCACCGTCTTCGCCTTGACGTCGACCTCGGTGACGGTGCCCAGCAGCACCTCGACGTTGTCCTGGCGCCGCAGGACCTCCCGGATCGGGGGCGCGATCTCGCCCTCGGAAAGGATGCCGGTGGCCACCTGGTAGAGCAGTGGCTGGAAGAGGTGCTGCGCCGTCCCGTTGATCAGCGTGACGTCCACGGGCGCGTTCCGGAGCGCCTTGGTGGCGAAGAGGCCACCGAAACCGGCTCCGACCACGACCACGTGGTGTCGGCGTTCAGCTCTCGCGTTCATCATGATCTCCGGTCCCCGACGATGATCTCCGGTCCCCGATGTCCACGGTCGATCCCCGCTGGCTACGCTCGAACAGTACGACCCGGTTGGCCACCGCGGCACGAAGGTGTATCCCAGGCCACGTGGCGAGCTTGGACACATCCCCGAGGCGGAAATGCCGGGTCATCGCCCGCCGATCCGGAAGGGCCGCCGGCCCAGCGCCCGGCCCGGCCGGATCCAGCCCCGACCGGCCCTGCCACCGGCGGGGTTGCGGGCCGCGATGGCGGCGTTGAGCGCCGTCGCGAAACCGGTCCAGACCACGTACGGCAGCAGCGCCGCCCCGGCCACCGGGTCGGCCCGCCAGGCCCGGCCGACCAGGGTGACGTTGGCCGCGTTCAGCGCCGCGATCTCGGCGAGGGCCAGCCGTGGGCTGCGGGCCCGGAAGAACAGCGCCGTCCATCCCGCGTTGAGGGCCAGGTTGGTGCCGTACGTGCGGGCGAATCTGGTCCGTTCATCCCCGGTTGTCCGGTTCAGCGCCCGAGCGCCGGCGAGCGCGATCAGGCCGTACAGCGGGGTCCAGACCAGTGGAAACGCGGCGGGTGGCGGTTGCCAGCGCGGCTTGTCCAGGGTCCGGTACCACCGGGAGCCCGGGGCGGTGGCGATCGAGCCGGCCACGGCGGTGGCGCCGACCGCCAGGGTGGCACCGAGTGAGGTGGGCATGCGCATACGGGAGTGAGTACCCAGGTGCCGGGCACCCATCCACCGGTCCGCGGGTCGGCCGGGTCACCCGCCCAGCGGCCGGTGCCGCCCGCGCGGGAGCCGCCTCACCGGGCGGGCCGACCGGGCGGGCGGGCCGACCGGGCGGGCCGACCCGACCTGACGGGCCGACGGGCCGACCCGACCTGACGGGCTCAGCGCTTGACGGCCTGGAGCGTGTAGGTGTGCGGCAGCCGCCAGGGCCGGTCGATCAGCCGCCACTCGTCGAACTCGACCTTCTCCATCTGGCCGGGTAACGCCTCCCAGGGCACGCTGTCGTGCTCGACCAGCGCGGTCAGGGTCAGGCCCGCGTCCAGCAGCGCGGTGACGATCTCACCGAGGCCGTGGTTCCACTCCACCGACCGGGTGTTGGTGAAGCTGACGTCGGTGTCCACGTACGTGCCGTCCTCGTCCCAGACGGTGCCCTCGGCCAGTTCGAAGTACGGGTACTCCAGCGGGAGCAGGCCGTCGGGCCGCGGATCGGGCAGCGCAAACAGCACCGGGTGGCCCTCGCGCAGGTGCAGCCGCCCGCCGGGGCGCAGCAGACCGGCGACCACCGTCGCCCAGCGGCGGATGTCAGGCAGCCAGCCCAGCGCGCCGACGCCGGTGTAGACGAGGTCGAATCCACCGGCGCCGAGGGCGTCGACGGCGTCGTAGAGGTCCGACCGGACGTACTCGATCTCGGCGCCGCAGTCGGCGGCCAGCCTGCGGGCCTCGACCAGGGCGGCGGGGGAGAAGTCCAGGCCGGTCATCCGGGCGCCGAGCCGGGCCAGCGACAGGGTGTCGGTGCCGATGTGGCACTGCAGGTGTACGCCGCGCAGCCCGGCGATGTCGCCGAGCCGGTCCCGGTCGAACCGCACCACATGGCTCAGGTGCTCCGGATCCTCGACGAATCGCCGCAGCCCGTAACCGGCCGACGCCGCGTGCGCGGGCGCCCGCTCGTCCCACATCGCCTGGTTGATCACCCGGTAGTCCTCGTCCACGCCGGGCACCCTGCCACACCGGGTGGCGCGCGGCCAGCGGGTTACCCGACAACGCGCGGCCAGTGGGTTCCCCGACAACCGACCGGGTCGCCTCGTCCGGGCCGCACCCCCCGGGGCGGAGCACGGTCCGGCGCGGACCGTCCGGCGCGGAGCACCGTCCGACGCCGCGCGGCGTTCACACGTTCGGGCGGGGTGGTGCGAGCGTGGGCGGTGATACGGTTCCGGTGTCCTGCAGAGCAGTTGGCCAGCGGGTGGAGGTCGCACGGTGGGCGACTCCGGACCGACGTCGATCCCGGCCGGTGGCGGCGCCGACGCCGCCGGTGGCGGATCGGTCGACCCTGACCGGCGGTTCCGCGCGCTGGTCGAAGCCTCGACAGCGATCATCTGGTCCACTTCGGCCGATGGTCGGGTGGTGGAACCGCAGCCGTCGTGGGTGGCGTACACCGGACAGTCCTGGCCGGAGCATGCCGGTGACGGCTGGTCGGCGATGGTGCATCCCGACGACCTGCCCCGGGTCCAGCAGGCCTGGGCCGAGGCGTTGGGCACCGGCGCCCGGGTCTACCGGACCACCTTCCGGATCTGGCACGCGGACAGCGGCAGCTACCGGCACGTGGCCGCCCGCAGCAAGGCGCTGCGGGACGCGGCGGGCGTGATCGTCGAGTGGCTCGGCACCTTCACCGACGTGGAGGACCTGGTCGTCGCGGAGCAGGCGGCCGACCGCACCACCGCGATCAGCGAGGCGTTGCTGGACAGCTCGCCGGTCGGATTCGGCTGGGTGGACACCGAACTGCGCTTCCAGTACGTCAATCCGGCGCTGGCCGCGATCAACGGCCTTTCCGAGATCGAACACCTGGGGCGTACCCCGGCCGAGGTGCTGCCGCTGCTCGGCCGCCGGGTGGCGGAGCTGATGAGCCGTACCCTGGTGGCCGGGCCGATCAGCGGGATCGAGTTCTCGGTGGCCGAGGATGACGACGACGGCGGCCCCGGGGACGGCGGCCCCGACGACGATGGCGGCGCGGGCGCCGGGGACGCCGCCGCGAACCGGGTCCGGCACACGGTGGCCAGCTATTTTCCGATCCGGATCGCCGAGCCGTCGACCCATGCCAGCGGCGCCCGGCCACCGGTGACGATCGGCGTCGGCTTCACGGTCGTCGACGTCACCGAACGCACCCGGCTACGCGAGGCGCTCGGTGCCGAGCGGGCCCGGTTCGAACGGTTGGCCGCCACCGACGTGCTGGCGGTGTTCGGCGGCGAGGGCGAACGGATCACCGAGGCCAACGACGCCTTCCTGACCATGCTCGGCCACCAGCGTGCCGACGTGACCGAGGGCCGACTGACCTGGCGGAACCTCACCCCGCCCGAGTGGGCCGAGGCGGACGGGCGGGCCCTCAAGGAACTGGTCGCCACCGGCCGCGCGCAGGCGTACGCGAAGGAGTACCTGCACCGCGACGGCCATCCGGTGCCGGTGCTGATCGGGGTGGTCGCCCTGGTCCGCAGGCCGTTGCGCTGGCTGGCCTACGCCACCGACCTGACCGCCGAACGGCTGGCCCAGGCGGAACTGCGGCTGTTCCAGGCGCTGGTCGAACGCTCCGGGGACGCCATCGCGGTGGCCGGCCTGGACGGCCAGGTGGTGTACGTCAATCCGGCCGGCCAGGAACTGCTCGGGGTGCCGGCGCCCACGGTCGGCGAGCACCGGCTCACCGACTTCGCGCCGCCGGCCGCGCGCCGGGCCTGGCACGACGAGCTGATCCCCGCCGCGGTCCGGGACGGGCACCGGCGCGCCGAGACCCGACTGGCCAGGGTGGACACCGGTGTCCAGGTCGAAGTGGACCACCAGATGTTCACCGTGACCACCGGACCGGAGCCGGACGCGACCGCATACCTGGCCACCGTGGCGCGGGACATCAGCGAGCGGCAGCGGACGCTGCGCGGGGCACAGGCGTTGGCCCGGTTCGCCGGCGAACTAAGCACGGCACCGGGCCCGGACGAGATCCTGCGGGCCATCGTGGTCCACGCGCGGGCGGTGTTCGCCGCGGCCGAGGTGCGGATCGCGGTGGCCGAACCCGGTCAGCCGACCCTGCACGCTGTCCGCTGCGACGGGTCGACGACGGCGGAATCCGCCGCTCCGGCACCCGGCGCCGCCGTGGCGGAACCGTCGGATACGGCGTCCGGCGCCGCCGTGGCGGAACCGTCGGATACGGCGTCCGGCGCCGCTGTGGCGGATACGGCGTCCGGCGCCGCCGTCGTACACGAGCGGCTGGACCTCGACGCCGACCTGCCGCTGGCCGAGGCGATCCGCGACAACCGGGTCCGTCCGGTGGCCGACCCCGGACCCGCCCACGGCCCGGACCCGGTGCTGATCCGGGAGATCAGCGTTCCGCTGCACCACGGCGACGGCACGCCCCTGGGCGCCATGCAGGTCTGCTGGCGCGGCCCGGTCCGGCGCGACCACGTGCTGGACAGCCTGTTGACCACGGTGGCCGGCTTCGCGAGCCAGTCGCTGCAACGGGCCGAGCTGATCCGGTCGACCCGGGCCATGGCCGACCTCGCGGCCCGGCTCAGCGTCGCCCGGACCATGCCGGAGGCGATTGAGGCCGTCCTCGCCGCCGTACCACCGGTGCTCGGCGCCGTCGCACCCGGCCTGCTGCTCCGGGAGAACGGGCGGCGGATCCGGCTGTATTACCCGGACCCGCCGCACCCGTGGGCCGAACGGTACCGGGACCTGACGCCGGACGACCCCCGCCCGATCACCGAGTGCCTGCGTACCGGTGAGCGGATCCTGCTGCCCGACCGGGAGGCGTTCCGGCAGCGGTATCCGGGCCTGGTGGACACCGCCGCCGACAACGGCATGGTCACCACCGTGGCGTTGCCGCTGCTGGACGTGCGCCGACGACCGATCGCGGCGCTCGGCCTCGGCTGGTCCCGGGCCCGACCCTTCCGGGCCACCGACCTGGCCGTTCTGGACACCATCGCCGACCTCTGCGAGCAGGCGCTGGAGCGGGTCCGGCTGGCCACCGCCGAGCACGACCTGGTCAGCCGGCTGGCCGGCCGGTTGTTCGACACCCTGGGCGAGCCGCCGGCGGGCCTGGACGTCGCGGTGCGGTACCGGCCGGCGATGACCGGCCTGAACCTCGGCGGCGACTGGTACGACCTGATCCCCGTCGAGGGCGATCGGCTGGCCGTGGTGGTCGGGGACGTGGTCGGGCACCAGGTGGAGGCGGCGGCCGACATGGCCCAGCTACGGACGGTGGTACGCACCCTGATCCGGCTCGGCGTCCCGCTGGGCGAGCTGTTCGGGCGGGTCACCACCCTGCTCGGCCGGGCGTTCCTGGGCACCTGCCTGGTCATGCTGGTGGATCCGGCCGACCGGCGGGTCGAACTGGTCCGGGCCGGACACCCCCATCCGCTGCACCTGCGCCGCAGTGGCGGGATCGTGCCGGTGTCGACCGCCCGCGCCCTGCCGTTCGGCCTGGTCGACGAGACGATCCCGGTGACGGTGCTGACCGTGGGCCCGGGGGACCTGCTGGTGGCGTTCACCGACGGGCTGGTGGAGCGCCGCCAGCACGAGTACCCGGACGGGGCGGCCGAACTCGCCGCGGTGTTGACGGAGGCGGCCGGCGGGAGCGCGGAGACGGTGGCCGCCGCCGTGATGGACCGGCTGCCGGCGACCGACGACGACCAGGCGCTGGTCATCCTGCGGTTCCCGGACTGACCCGTACCGGCCCGGCCACCCGTACGGCCCCACGGCCGCCCGGATCGACCTGGCCGCCCGTACCGCCCCGGCCGCCGGTATCGGCGTGGCCGTCCGTATCGGCCCTGATCGCGTGGTGTCGGTCCGGTCGCGTGGGTCGGTCCGGTCGCGTGAAAAGCCCGTCAAGAAACGGTGGACCGCCGTCATGGTCGCGTTATGGAGCCTGTCCGGGGGCGGATCCGGGCGGTTTGCTTACCCGGCGCGACCGATCACGGTCGCCGAGACAGATCCGCACGGAGGAGTCAGCGTGCCTGACGTGATGTTCGTACTGGTGACGGTGGCGCTGTTCGCGGCACTCACCCTCGTGGTGCGAGGGGTGGAGAAGCTGTGAACGCCGTCAACGCCGTCGGGCTGGCCGTGGCCGTTGGCCTGGGCGTCCTCATGGTCGTCGCCCTGCTGTTCCCGGAGCGGTTCTGATGACCACGACCACAGCCGGGGTGGTCTTCGGGCTGACCCTGGTCGCCGCGCTGGCCGCCGGCTACCGGCCGATCGGCGACCACCTGTACCGGACGGTGGCCAGCAGCCGGCACAGCCGGTTGGAACGAGGGATCTACCGCCTGGTCGGAGTGAACCCGGCGGCCGAGCAGACCTGGGGGGTCTACGCCCGGGCCGTGCTGGCCTTCTCCGCGGTCTCGGTGCTGTTCCTCTACGCCTTCCAACGGTTGCAGAACCACCTCTGGCTGTCTCTGGGCCACCCCGCGGTGGTGCCGCACGGCGCCTGGAACACGGCGGTGTCGTTCGTGACCAACACCAACTGGCAGTGGTACGCCGGCGAGTCGACGATGGGCCACCTGGTGCAGATGGCCGGGCTGGCGGTGCAGAACTTCGCCTCGGCCGCCGTCGGCATCGCCGTGGTGGTGGCGCTGATCCGCGGGTTCGCCCGGAGCCGCACCGGTGACCTGGGCAACTTCTGGGTGGACCTGACCCGGATCACCGTGCGGGTCCTGCTGCCGATCTCGGTGCTCGGCGCGGTGGCGCTGATGCTCGGCGGGGCGGTGCAGAACCTCTCCGGCGGTGTCGATGTCACCGCGCTGACCGGCGGCACCCAGCACCTCACCGGCGGGCCGGTGGCCAGCCAGGAGGCGATCAAGGAACTGGGCACCAACGGCGGTGGCTTCTACAACGCCAACAGCGCCCACCCCTTCGAGAACCCGACCGGCTGGACCAACTGGTTCCAGATCTACCTGCTCCTGCTGATCCCGGTCAGCCTGCCCCGGGTCTTCGGCCGGATGGTCGGGCAGAACCGGCAGGGGTACGCGATCCTCGCCGTGATGGCGGTGCTGGCCCTCGGCGGTGTGGCGCTGACCAACGGTTTCGAACTGGCCGGGCACGGCACCGTTCCACAGGCGGTGGGCGCGGCGCTGGAGGGCAAGGAGATCCGGTTCGGTGTGTCGGACTCGGCCACCTTCGCCGCCGCGACGACCCTGACCTCGACCGGCGCGGTGGACTCGTTCCACGACTCGTACACCGCCCTCGGCGGCATGATGACGCTGGGCAACATGATGCTCGGCGAGGTCGCGCCGGGCGGCACCGGCTCCGGCCTGTACGGCATGCTGGTCCTCGCGGTGATCACCGTGTTCGTCGCCGGGCTGATGGTCGGCCGCACCCCCGAGTACGTGGGCAAGAAGATCGGCTCCCGGGAGATCAAGTTCGCCTCGCTGTATCTCCTGGTCACCCCGGCGCTGGTCCTCGGCGGTACCGCGGCGGCGTTCGCCACCGGCCACAACGCGACCGCGCTCAACGCCGGGCCGCACGGCCTGTCCGAGGTGCTGTACGCGTTCACGTCGGCCGGCAACAACAACGGCTCGGCCTTCGCCGGCATCACGGTGAACACCCCGTGGTGGAACACGGCGCTGGGGCTGTGCATGCTGCTCGGCCGGTTTCTGCCGATCATCCTCGTACTGGCCCTGGCCGGGTCACTGGCCCGGCAGACCCCCACGCCCCCCTCCGCGGGCACCCTGGCGACCCACCGGCCGCTGTTCGTGGGGATGGTCGCCGGGGTCACGGTGATCCTCGTGGCGCTGACCTTCCTGCCCGCCCTCGCGCTCGGCCCGCTCGCGGAAGGGCTGTGACCACCATGAAGGAACAGTTGATCAGGTCGCTGCCCGACGCACTGCGCAAGCTGGACCCGCGGGTGCTGTGGCGCAACCCGGTGATGCTGATCGTCGAGATAGGCGCTGTCTTCACCACCGTGCTCGCCGGGGCGGACCCGTCGGTGTTCGGTCTCGCGATCACCGGTTGGCTCTGGCTCACGGTGATCTTCGCGAACCTGGCCGAGGCGGTGGCCGAGGGTCGGGGCAAGGCGCAGGCCGCCACCCTGCGGCAGGCCAGGAAGGGCACCGTCGCCACCCGGCTGCTCGGTTGGACCCCCGGGGCCGCGCCGCACGCCTACCGCGACGAGGCGGTCGCGGCGTCCGACCTGAGGCAGGGTGACATCGTTCTGGTCGAGGCCGGCCGGATCATCCCGGGCGACGGTGACGTCGTCGAGGGCATCGCCAGCGTGGACGAGTCGGCGATCACCGGCGAATCCGCTCCGGTGATCCGGGAGTCCGGTGGCGACCGCAGCGCGGTCACCGCCGGTACCCGGGTGCTCTCCGACCGGATCGTCGTACGGATCACCCAGAAGCCCGGGGAGAGTTTCCTCGACCGGATGATCGCCCTGGTGGAGGGGGCGAACCGGCAGAAGACCCCGAACGAGATCGCGCTGAACATCCTGCTGGCCGCGCTCACGGTCGTCTTTCTGCTCGCGGTGGTGACGCTTCAGCCGCTGGCCATCTTCGCCAAGGGCTACCAGGCCGCCGCCCCGGACTCCGGGGCGATCACCGACTCCGGCGTCACCGGGGTGGTGCTGGCGTCGCTGCTGGTCTGCCTGATCCCGACCACCATCGGCGCGCTGCTGTCCGCGATCGGTATCGCCGGGATGGACCGGTTGGTGCAGCGCAACGTGCTGGCGATGAGTGGCCGGGCCGTCGAGGCTGCGGGCGACGTCAACACCCTGCTGCTGGACAAGACCGGCACGATCACCCTGGGCAACCGGCAGGCCGCCGAGTTCCTGCCGGCCGACGGGGTGGACCCGGCGACCGTCGCGGGCGCGGCCCAACTGTCCAGCCTGGCCGACGAGACGCCCGAGGGGCGCTCGGTGGTGGTGCTGGCGAAGAACGAGTTCGGGCTGCGGGAGCGTGAGCCGGGGCTGATCTCGCACGCCACGTTCGTGCCGTTCACCGCGCAGACCCGGATGAGCGGCGTCGACCTGGGTGCCGACGCGAGCGGCGGGGGCACGTCCGGGCCGCACCGTCGGATCCGAAAGGGTGCCGCCAGCGCGGTGCTCAGCTGGGTACGGGAGAACGGCGGCCACCCCACCGAGCAGGTCGGGCGGATCGTCGACGAGATCAGCGGCGTCGGCGGCACCCCGCTGGTGGTCGCCGAGCACGTCGACGGGGAACCGGCCCGGGCGCTCGGCGTGATCCACCTGAAGGACGTGGTCAAATCCGGGATGCGGGAGCGGTTCGCCGAGATGCGCCGGATGGGCATCCGGACCGTCATGATCACCGGCGACAACCCGCGTACCGCGAAGGCCATCGCCGACGAGGCCGGGGTGGACGACTTCCTCGCCGAGGCCACCCCCGAGGACAAGCTCGCGCTGATCCGCCGGGAACAGGAGGGCGGCCGGCTGGTCGCGATGACCGGGGACGGCACCAACGACGCTCCGGCGCTCGCCCAGGCCGACGTCGGGGTGGCGATGAACACCGGCACGTCGGCGGCCAAGGAGGCCGGCAACATGGTCGACCTCGACTCCGACCCGACCAAGCTGATCGAGATCGTCGAGATCGGCAAGCAGTTGCTGATCACCCGGGGCGCGCTGACCACGTTCAGCATCGCCAACGACGTGGCGAAGTACTTCGCGATCATCCCGGCCATGTTCGCCGGGCTCTATCCGGGCCTGGCCGTCCTCAACGTGATGCGACTGGCCAGTCCGGAGTCGGCGATCCTCTCGGCGGTCATCTTCAACGCGCTGGTGATCATCGCGCTGATCCCACTCGCCCTGCGTGGCGTGCGCTACCGACCGGCCGGCGCCGCCGAACTGCTGCGCCGCAACCTGTGGCGCTACGGACTCGGCGGGATCGTCGTGCCGTTCGTCGGCATCAAGCTCATCGACCTGCTCGTCCAACTCGTCCCGGGGATCTCGTGATGCGCCTACCCAGTTGGCTGGCCCGGCACCTGGCCGCGCTACGTGTGCTGCTCGTCTTCACCGTGCTGCTCGGCGTCGCCTACCCGCTCGCCCTGGTGGCGGCGGGCCGGCTCCCCGGCCTGGAGCACCGCGCCGCCGGCTCGCTGGTCACGGCCGACGGCCGGACCGTCGGCAGCGCCCTGATCGGCCAGTCGTTCACCGACGGCGCCGGTCGACCGGTTCCCGGCTACTTCCAGTCCCGTCCCTCGGCGGCCGGCGTCGGCTACGATCCCACCGCGACGGCGGCCAGCAACCTCGGCCCGGAGAACGTCGTGGACGGCCTCGCCGCCGAACCCGACCACACCAGGCCCAGCCTGCTCAGCCAGGTGTGCCGGCGCAGCCAGGAGGTCGGTGAGCTGAACGGGGTGGACGGGCGGCGCCCGTACTGCACGTCCGACGGGGTGGGCGCGGTGCTCGCCGTGTTCCACCGCGCCGGGCTGACCGGACCGGTCACCCGGGTGGTCAGTGTCAACCAGGTCGCTCCGGCCCGGCCGTTCCTGGCCACCTGGCAGGGCGTCGTGGTCGAGCTGGCCCAGCCCGGCCACGACTACGTCGCCGAGGGTGGGCTGATCACCCCCGTACGTGGCGACGCGCCGGCCCGGTCCGCCGTACCCGCCGACGCGGTCACCGCCAGCGGCAGCGGCCTCGACCCGGACATCTCCCCGGCGTACGCGGAGATCCAGGTGGCTCGGGTGGCGCGGGAGCGGCACGCGGACCCGGACCGGATCCGTGCCGTGGTCCACGCGCACACCACCGGGCCGGCGCTCGGGTTCCTGGGCGCTCCCACGGTCGACGTGCTGGAGTTGAACGTCGCGCTCGACCGTGGGTTCCCGCTCGGATAAGGCGTTAAGAGGGGCCCCTTGCTATACAGAAAGCGATAACAGGGGGCCCTTCCTTCCCGGAAGGATGGGGTCGTGGCCGGTGGGGAACTGCGCATCTATCTCGGCGCCGCACCTGGCGTCGGCAAGACCTACGCCATGCTCGAGGAGGCCCGGCGGCGCGCCGAACGGGGCACGGACGTGGTGATCGGCCTGGTCGAGACGCACGGCCGGCCGCACACCGCGGCCATGGTCGGCGACCTGGAGATCGTGCCCCGCCGGACGTTGACCCACCGGGGCGCCGAGTTCGCGGAGCTGGACCTCGACGCCCTGCTGGCCCGCCGTCCCGAGGTGGCCGTGGTCGACGAACTCGCCCACACCAACGTTCCGGGCAGCCGCAACCGCAAGCGCTGGCAGGACGTCCAGGAGTTGGTCGACGCCGGGATCTGCGTGCTGTCCACGGTCAACATCCAGCACCTCGAATCGCTGAACGACGTGGTCGCCCAGATCACCGGCACGGCACAGCGGGAGACCGTGCCCGACCAGGTGGTTCGGGCCGCCGGTCAGGTCGAGCTGGTGGACATGACCCCGGAGGCGCTGCGTCGCCGGATGGCGCACGGCAACATCTACCGGCCCGACCGGATCGACGCCGCGCTCGGCCACTACTTCCGGATCGGCAACCTCACGGCACTGCGCGAACTCGCCCTGCTCTGGCTCGCCGACAAGGTCGACGAGCAGCTCGACGACTACCGCCACCAGCAGGGCATCTCCGAGACCTGGGAGGCCCGCGAGCGGGTCATCGTGGCGCTCACCGGCGGACCCGAAGGGGACACCCTGATCCGGCGGGCCGCCCGGATCGCCGCCCGCAGCAAGGGCGCCGACCTGCTGGCCGTACACGTGACCCGCAGCGACGGCCTCGCCGGTGCGGACCCGGCCCAGCTCGCCCGGCAGCGGGTCCTGATGGAAAGCCTCGGCGGCACCTACCACCAGGTCCTCGGCGCCGACGTGCCGGCCGCGTTGCTCGACTTCGCCCGTGGCGTCAACGCCACCCAGCTGGTCCTGGGAGCCAGCCGTCGCGGCCGGCTCGCCCGGCTGCTGACCAGGGGCGTCGGCGTCACCACCATCGCGCTGTCCGGCCCGATCGACGTCCACCTCGTGTCCCACCCGCAGGCCGGCCGGGGCCGGTGGGCGGTCAGGGTGCCGGCCGCGCTGTCCCGGCGGCGCCGGCTGCTCGGGTTCACCCTCGCCGGGCTCGGTGTGCCGCTGTTCGCCCTGCTGCTGTGGGCGCTGCCCGACCTGACGCTGACCAACGACATCCTGCTGGTCCTCGCCGCCGTCGTGGGCGTCGCGCTGGTCGGCGGGCGATGGCCCGCGTTGCTCGCGGCGCTGGGCGGTTCCCTGCTGCTCAACTGGTTCTTCACCCCGCCCTACTACACGCTGACCATCGCGGAGGCGGACAACCTTCTCGCGCTGGCCGTCTTCATCGGCGTCGCGGTGGCGGTGAGCTGGGTCGTCGATGTCGCCGCCCGGCGTACCCGGGAGGCCGCCCGCGCCGCCGCGGAGGCGCAGACCCTGGCCACCGTGGCCGGTGGCGTGCTGCGGGGCGAGCGGCCGCTGCCCGCCCTGCTGGATCGGCTCCGGGAGACCTTCGCGCTCCGCGCGGTCAGCGTCCTCGAACTCACCGCCGACGGCCGGGGCCGGCCGGGCCGGGCCGGCGAGGACCGCGCCTGGGCGGTGGCCGCCAGCGTCGGCGACGCGCCGGCCACCAGCCCCGGCGCGGGGGAGACCGTGGTACCCGTCGACGAACGCCTGGCCGTGGTGCTGTCCGGCCGGCGGCTGGAGGCCGCCGACCGGCGGGTCGTGGAGGCGTTCGCCGCCCAGGCCGCCGTGGCGCTGCGGCAGGAGCGGCTCGCGGCGGAGGCCGCCGCCGCCCGGCCGTTGGCGGAGGCCGATCGGATGCGCACCGCCCTGCTCGCGGCGGTCAGTCACGACCTGCGGACCCCCCTGGCCTCGGCCAAGGCGGCGGTGAGCAGCCTGCGCAGCCCCGACGTGGAGTTCGACGCCGACGACCGGGCCGAGCTGCTGGCCACCGCGGACGAGTCGCTGGATCGGCTCGGCCGGCTGGTGGCCAACCTGCTGGACATGAGCCGGTTGCAGGCCGGCGCGCTCGGTGTCCATCCCACCGTGCTCTGGCTGGAGGACGTGGTACCCCGGGCACTGGACGAACTCGGTCCCGCCGCGGCCGACGTCCACACCGCCATTCCCGCCGACCTGCCGGCCGCGCATGCCGACCCGGGTCTGTTGGAGCGGGTGCTGGTCAACATCGTGGCCAACGCGCTGCGGTACAGCCCGGTCGGGCAGCCGCCCACGATCACCGCCAGCAGCCACGCCGGTCAGGTCGAACTGCGGGTCATCGACACCGGCCCGGGAATCCCCGAGGACCAGTGGGATCAGGTGTTCCTGCCGTTCCAGCGGCTCGGCGACCGGGACAACACCATCGGGGTCGGTCTCGGTCTCGCGCTGTCCCGCGGCCTGGCCGAGGCCATGGGCGGCAGCATCGCTCCCGAGACCACGCCGGGTGGGGGACTGACCATGGTGCTGCGGCTGCCCGCCGCCGGACGACCGGCCCGCAAGGGACCACCGGCATGACCCGGATCCTGGTCGTCGACGACGAACCCCAGATCCTGCGCGCCCTGCGGATCAACCTGCGCGCCCGTGGCTACGACGTCGCGGTGGCCGCCACCGGCGCCGAGGCGCTCAGGGTCGCCGCCAGCCACCCGCCCGACCTCGTGGTGCTCGACCTCGGCCTGCCGGACCTCGACGGCGTCGAGGTCATCGGCGGGCTGCGCGGCTGGACCGCCGTACCCATCATCGTGCTCTCGGGCCGGGCCGGCAGCCACGACAAGGTCGCCGCGCTCGACGCCGGCGCCGACGACTACGTCACCAAACCGTTCGGGATCGACGAACTCCTCGCCCGGGTCCGCGCCGTCACCCGCCGGCTGGCGACCACCGCCGACGCCGTGCCGCCAACCGCGACCGCCCGGGTCGGCCGGCACACGGTCGACCTGGCCGACCGGGTCGTCACCCGGGACGACGGTGCCGAGGTCCGGCTCACCCCCACCCAGTGGGCGATGCTCGACAAGCTGCTGCGGCACCCGGGGAAGCTGGTCAGCCAGCGACAGCTGCTGCGCGACGTGTGGGGGCCGGAGTACCAGAACGAGACGAACTACCTGCGGCAGTACATGGCTCAGCTGCGGCGGAAGCTCGAGGACGACCCGGCCCGCCCCCGTCACCTGATCACCGAACCCGGGATGGGTTACCGCTACCGACCCTGATCCCCTCGGCTGCGGGCGATCGCGACGCAGCGCTGGTCGTGGCACGGTGCCCGTGGCCGGGCTGTGGATTCGCAGCGGATCCGCAGCCCATCTGTGGCGGCCGATGGGACGCTCCGGAGGACGCCGACCCCGGGTGAGGACCATGATCAGCGCCGACGCCGCCACCCCGTACGCCCACGACCCGGTCAGCCGGGCGCTGGGCATCGTGCTCGACGCAGCCGCCCCGGGCCGGGCGCGGGTACGGATGCGGGTCACCGAGGACATGGCGAACACCCACGGCATCACCCACGGCGGGTACGTCTTCCTACTGGCCGACACCGCCTTCGGCTACGCCGCCAACGCGGCCGGCCCGGTCGCGCTCGCGCAGGGCGCCCAGGTCACCTTTCTGCGCCCGGTGCCGATCGGCGTCGAACTGGTCGCCGAGGCGGTCGAGCGGTCCCGGTCCGGCCCGAACGGCATCTACGACGTCACGGTCACCCGGGCCGGCGGTGAGGTGGTGGCCGAGCTACGCGGCCACAGCGTCGAGCTGGCCCGGCGGACCCCCGGGGAGCCGCGATGAGCCGCGCGGTTCCGAATCCGCCCACCCGACCAACCGCAGGAGTGAACGACGATGGCCGACTTCCTGACCGCCGCCCTGGACGACGCGCAACTGGCCCGGGTCCGGCGGCTGCTGGCCGATCTGAGGTCGGTGCCGGCGCTCGCCGACCGGTACGCCGACGTCGCCCGACTGGACTCCCTGGCCGACCTGGCCGACGTGCCGGTGCTGCGCAAGGATGACCTGCAGGTCGCCCTCGCGCACCTGCGTCCGCGCGCCGAGGACGCCACGACCTGGGTGTTCCAGAGCGGCGGCAGCACCGGAGCCCCGCAGGTCGGGTACGCGCCGACCGGCCTCTACATGCGCGAGGTGTACGAGCACTGGCAGCCGCTGGGCCGGGACGACGTGTTCGTGAACGGCTGGAGCGCGGGCAAGATGTGGGGCGCGCACTTCCTGGTCAACGCCTACGTCGACCACGCGAAGTGCACCGCCATGAACGTCGGCGCGCTGACCTCGGACGAGTACGACGCCTGGCTGGAGTTCTTCGCCAACCGTGGGGTGACCGCCATCGGTGGCACCCCCAGCGTGCTGGCGCTGCTGTTCCGGCACGCCGCCGACAGCGGCGCCAAGCTGCCCGAACTGCGCTCGGTGCTCTGGCTCGGTGAGGGCTGGGATCCCGGGCTCGACGACGACATCCGGGCCGTCGCCCCGCAGGCCCGCCGATGGGGCATGTTCGGCAGCACCGAGACCTGGGTGCTGGCCACCAACACCCCGGACTGCGCGGCGGACACCTGGCATCCGCTGCCGTCCCAACTGATCGGCGTGGGCGAGGACGAGATGCTGGACTTCACCTCGCTGAACCCGAGCGGCCTGAACCCGGTGCTGCGGTACCGCACCGGCGACGCGGGCGAGTTCGTCGCCTGTTCCTGCGGCCGGCCGGACCGGGCGGTGCGGGTGTTCGGTCGCCGCGACGGCTTGGTCAAGTTCCGTGGGCACCTGCTGAACGTCGCGGACCTGGTCGGCGACGTGACCGCACTGGCCGGGGTGGCCCGGGCGCAGCTGCTGGTCAAGGAGTTCTCCGACGCGGGCAGCGTGCTGGAGGTGCTGGTGCAGCCGGCCCGGGACGGCGGGCCGGAGCTGGCCGAGCGGGTCCGGACGCACATCCTCGGTGCCGGATTCGGCCCGAGCATCGTCTTCCAGCGCAACCCGGGGGCCCTGGAGGTCAGCCTGGTCGACGCGCTGATCGCCAACGAGCGCACCGGCAAGGTGGGCAACCTGGTGGTCCGCCGGATCCGCTGAGACCGAGCGGGCCGGCTCCGGGGAAGCCGTTTCCGGCCCGGCCCGGGAAGCCGGGCCGCCGCCAGCGCGATCCGGACGCGGGGGGGGGGGGGGGGGGGGAACACCCCCCCTACCCCACCTCCCCAACCAGCCCTCCCCTCCGACGAGAGTACGGCAGCCACTGCCCCCCCCGCACACCCCCCTACTACTTCCCC